>CAJAEK010000077.1 GCA_903938735.1 uncultured Actinomycetes bacterium
CGTTCTCTTCCGCGCTTTGCCATACCTGATTCTGACAGAAAAATACCCCCGAGGTGAGTCGGGGGTATTTTCAGTATCGATTAGTTAGAGATGAGCGCGACGCTCTTCTGCTGTTGGCTTATCAAAGTAAGCCGAACCTTGAATCCAGAAGATTGCCATCGGAATGATTCCGAGCGCCACAGTGCCTACGCCAACCCACAACGCGAGGTGAGTCAGTGTTGGGATTACCTTGAAGAGGACGGCAATCAAAAAGACACCGGACATCAGTGGCCAGAGACCCAAGAAAACGAAGTTCTTAGCGCTCTTGAGCACATAATGGCGATACAACACGATGACGCTGAGCGCGGCCAAGGCGTAGTAGAAGCAAATCTGGATACCAATCGCAGCAACACCTGATTGAGCGATGTTGTTCACGCTGGATACAAATTGTGAACCGACGAAGAAAAGCAGCACAAATATTGTGGTGAAGAGGGTTGCATTCCATGGAGTCTTGAAGTTGGTGTGGACCTTGCCTAATGACTTTGGCAGCGTCTTGTCGCGACCCATCGAGAACAAGGTGCGAGTTACCTGAATCATCTGGGTTTCAATGGTGGCCACGGTCGATAGCAAAACCGAGACAACAATCAGCTTTCCGAACCAGCCAGGAATCAACGCAGCCGCAAAGGCAGAGAGAACGCTGCCACTGGTGGACAAGGTTGCATCGCTGAGGACCAAGTTGATGGAGACCAGGGTCAATAAGAAGGTGAACGCAACAAACAAGGTGCCGATGATTCCGCCTTGACCTGCGGTCTTGTGGCCATCCTTTGTCTCTTCGTTGAGGTTAGCTGTTACATCCCAGCCCCAGTAGAAGAATGCGCCGGAAACTGCGCCAATCAAAATTGCTGAAAGACCGTGCGCGGTAACGTACTTAACGTCGAAGGGAGTCTGGGTTGAGCCCAAAACTTCAGATGGAATCGAGTACGACTTAATTGAATTGAACGAGAACCAGTTAAGTGAGAAGTGGTGCGTCTTTGGATGGTGGAAGAGCGCCAAAATATCGAAGATCCACAAGAGTCCGAGTTCGATAACGGTCATCAGAACTTGGGCCTTGGCAGTGAACTTGATTCCCACGGCGATGATGGCAACCATAATCAAGAAGATGATGACGCCAACAAGGGTAGTCCAGTGAACGTTGCTGATTATTTTGTCGTTGCTGGTAAAGAGCGAGAGCAAACTGGTTGATGCGGGCACGGTCGAGACCATGCCAAAAATAATTGAAGCGGTAACAAGTGACCAACCGGCGAGATAGCCAAGAATTGGATGAAGTGCGTTGCGCACCCAAATGTATGTCGCGCCTGCGTTCTGACGATGCTTGCCCATGTAATGGAAGGCAACGACAACACCAAACATTGCGATACCGGAATAGAAAAGCTCTCCTGGGCCAAAGAGACCAACAGTGAGAGCGAGAGTTACAGTTGTTGCGGCGATTGAATAAGCAGGAGCACTACCTGCGATTCCCATAATCGATGATTCAAATAGTCCAAGAACGTTCGAGCGGAGCTTGTGATCTCCAGGTGGAATGTCTTGCTTTGCTGACATCTATCTACCTCCGATAAAGGGCTGCATTGGACAGCCGCGGGTCATAACCCGAGAATCCTAAGGCTTGCGGGGTGCTCTGCCGAGCCAAAACTAGATACTTTCTTGGCTCTCAGGTTCATACTTGGACCATGGCCAGACGCGCTAACCAGAGTCGAGATTTCGACGTTCTCATTGTTGGCTCTGGTTTTGGTGGTTCAGTAAGCGCCCTTCGATTGGTGGAGAAGGGCTATCGAGTAGCGGTGCTCGAGGCAGGCCGGAGATTCACAGATCAGGACTTTCCCAAGACCTCGTGGCGCATTAACCGATTCCTATTTATGCCGCGACTCGGCCTGCGCGGCATTCAGCGAATTCACGCGTTGCCCGATGTCCTGGTTTTGGCCGGCGCGGGGGTTGGCGGCGGCTCACTGGTTTACGCCAACACTCTATATATTCCACCAGATACCTATTTCAATGACCGCCAGTGGAGTCACATCACCGACTGGAAACGCGAACTTCTGCCTTGGTACGACCAGGCATCACGAATGTTGGGCGTTGCTGATAATCCGTACTTCTCGCCATCAGATCAAGCAATGAAAGAGGCCGCGATTGAGATGGGCGTTGGCCATACATTTCGGATGGCACCGCTCGGAGTTTATTTTGGGGAAGGATCTGGAGTGCTTTCCAAGGATCCGTTCTTTGGTGGAGTTGGACCAGATCGACACGGATGCATGCAGTGTGGCGGATGCATGACCGGATGCAGATTTAACGCGAAAAACACGCTGCCAAAGAATTATTTGGGTCTGGCAGAAAAGTTTGGAGCGCAGGTTTTTCCCGAGACCACCGTGACAAAAATTTCGCAGTTGAAAGATGGCAGCTGGCAAATCCACGCGAGACATAGTTCGGCCTGGTTCGGTCGTTCAAAGATTTTCACTTCCAATGAAGTAATAGTGGCGGCCGGGACTTTTAACACGCAGAAACTTCTGCACCGCATGAAGGCGGAAGGCGTCTTACCTAAGTTGTCGCAGATGCTCGGCAAGCTATCGCGCACAAACAGCGAGGCGCTTACCGGTGCGTTGATGCCTGATGATTCAATCGATTACAGCAAGGGTTCTGCAATTACCTCGTCATTCTTTCCTGACGAGCACACTCATGTTGAGCCCGTGCGATATGGCGTGGGAAGTAATTTAATGGGGTTACTTCAAACCGTCCGAACCGATGGCCACACAGCGCGCGAACGGCGCCGACACTGGCTTAAGACCGTGACTCAGAATCCGTCGCTGCTTCGAAGAATTCTGGATGTCCGCAAGTGGAGTCAGCGAACTGTGATCGCGCTCGTTATGCAGAATGTTGATTCATCTATCTCAGTACGGGGAAAGCGCTCAACACTTGGGTGGCGCCTAACTTCGACCAATGATGCGAGCACTCCAAATGCGACATATATTCCGGCCGCAAATGAAGTAGTGCAACGAATTGCCGATAAGAACGGTGGAATTGCCGGAGGTCATATCGGAGATCTCATCAATGCACCGTTCACCGCGCACTTTGTCGGTGGCTGCGTAATTGGCGATTCCGCCGAAACAGGTGTCATCGATGCATATCATCGGGTTTGGGGGTATCCATCGCTGCATATTGTGGATGGGTCAGCGGTTACAGCGAACTTGGGCGTGAATCCATCGCTAACTATTACGGCCCAAGCAGAACGTGCGCTTTCAATGTGGCCAAACAAGGGTCAGGCAGATTCGCGACCACCACAAGGTGCTCGATATCAGGAAGTAAAAACAATCGCACCACTGCATCCAGTGGTGCCGCAGGGTGCACCTGCTGAATTAAGAATTATTCGCTAAAAACTTCTTCGTGACGATCAAAGCCAGGCCCAAAATCGACGTCCGACAGGTCGAGTTCGGCATCGGGGGCATTCCTTTTTACATACTTCTTGAGAAGCGGATACGAGAGTGCGGCGGCGCCTGATAAACCGATGCCGATCCAGAAAGCCAATGGTTCCTGGGTTAATGAATTCCACAACAACCACAGGGTCAAGATGGTCGGCCCGACGGTTACGCCAGTTACTCCTACCCACCCATATTTGATGGTGAATGGTCGCTTCATTAACGGGTATCGCTTGCGCAGAATGATGAGCGCTACAAATTCGAGCATCAAACCAAAGAGGGTGAGGATCGAATCTGAATCAATCAACGTGGTGAAATTCAGCGCTGCGAATATAGCGAAGATCGAAACGCTCGTGATGATTGCGCGGGCGGGTGACTTTGCGTTGGTGGTGAGACGAGCCAAGCCAGAAGGAAGATAAGAATCGGCGGCAAGAACAAGCGGCAGGCGTGATACGCAGAGAAGCAAAGACGAGAAGAGACCGATCTGACCCAGTAGCGCGCCGAGGATCAACGCATTCTTCAACCAGGTTCCACCAGCCAAACCGCCAGCATTTGCGAAGTCACCGTTCTGCCACGCTGTCACATCGCTGGAGTGATATCCGGTTGCTACCGCAGCAAGGATGGGCAGCAGATAACCAATGACGATGAGCGGCACGTTAATGAGAAGAGCCTTTGGATAAATCGTTGATGGTTTGCGAATTTCGCTGGATGCCGTGGTGATTTGGTCGTATCCGATGTAGCTCCAGATCATGATGCCCAGACCAGCGCCAACGGAAGAGAAGATGGATTGATGGGGGAGCGTCATTGGTTGCAGCAAATGAGAATGTGGATGCGCAATGAAATGTTTTGCTTCAAAGAAGATCAAACAGAGCACTGGAACGAAAATGCCGACGACGAACAACATGGTGGAACGGCCCACGACATCGGCTCCGCGGACGTTGAGATATGCAAGAGGTGCCATCATCAAGAGCGCGACGAACCAATGCAGGTCGATGCAGAAGCCACCGTTCCACAACGAAATAAGTGGGTGCTTGCCTCGTGCGAGCGCGGGCAACCAAATAGATAAGTAATCGACAAAGATCACGGGATAGAGCGCGGTATCGAGCCATGACGCCATCCAGCTGAACATTGCCTCCATAAAACCAGCGAAACGTCCCATCGCGATCTTCACCCAGGCGTAGTAGCCACCTTCAAGTGGAAGTGCGGAACCAAGTTCTGCTGCCATGAGCGACATGGGGATGGAGAGAACGAAGGGCATTACTAAAACGAGAATTAATGTGATTCCAACACCAGATGTGGACAGTGCAGTTTCAAGACCGTAGGCACCGCCGGAGCTACTGCAGTAGATGATCGCGATAAGTGGCAGAAGTCGAATAGTCCGCTTAAGTTGTAACAGCGTCTCTTGATTTCGACTCGCTTTAGCCAATTATCAGCACTCCTTCTCGATCGACCTCGCTGAAACCAGCGTCAGTGGGATAACGGTACGGTACTTCCGTTCGTTGGCGTTATACCTTTTAAGGGGCATACTGAAGCCATGTTCTCAGGCGCGAATTCCGCACTCTTTCTCTCCGTTTTCTTGGCCTGCGCCGTAGAAGCGGTGGAGGCCACGACCATTGTCCTGGCGGCTGGCACTGCACGAGATTGGAAGTCGGCGCTGCGGGGAATGTGGGCGGGCCTGCTGAGTCTCGCCATCATCATTGCGGCAATCGGACCATCTATTTCGTCGATCCCCATGAACTCGCTTCGCCTCTTTGTTGGCACGCTGCTCTTGGTCTTTGGATTGCAGTGGGTGCGCAAAGCGATTCTTCGCGCATCGGGTTACAAGGCGTTGCATGACGAAGAAAAGATATTTCAGGATGAGATTGCAGCGGCACGTAAAGCGAAAGAGGGCAAACGGTTCGGCGTTCCGGATTGGTATGCCTTCACGCTTTCGTTCAAGGGTGTATTACTTGAAGGGCTCGAAGTTGCATTCATCGTTCTCACGTTCGGAACAATCCAACACAAAGTGGGCCTGGCATCAATCGCGGCGCTCGCAGCTGTTGTGATAGTTGCGATTGCTGGAGTGCGGCTAAAGAAACCGCTGGCTCGAGTTCCCGAGAACACCATGAAATTTGTCGTGGGCATCATGCTCACATCCTTCGGAATTTTCTGGGGCGCTGAGGGCGCTGGTGCAATTTGGCCGCATGCCGATGCATCGCTGTTGGGAATCATTCCGTTTGTGGCTGTCGTTTCATATGTTTTGGTTTTGATGCTTAAGGCAAAGAAGGCGAAGGCGCCGATTGGCATAAAAGCTTCATCGGTTGTGGATTTTGATGAGGCCGATGCTGAAGCGATTGAGTCCGATCGTGGTGCTTGGAAGCTCATTAAAGACTTCGGGTATTTTTGGTATGACTTTTTGATTGGCGATGACTTGATCGGCACCGCGATTGTGTTGGCCTCAATGGAAGCGACCTACCTTTTGCACCATGCAGGACATAGGACCGTCTGGTGGGTCTTGCCGCTGGGCGTCGTTATTTTGCTGCCGGTCAACCTCTTTCGGGTGACCAGATAAGAAGGTAATCTCCAGATATGGAAAAGCTACGTTGGGGATTTATTGGTGCTGGTGGAATTGCTCAACGGGCACTCTTTCCGGCGATTTCTAAGTCGAGTTATGGCGAGGTCTACGCCGTTGCCTCTCGCGATGCCGAGAAAGCAAAAGTGCTTTCACCGAACGGTCGCATCTACACCTCGTATGACGATCTACTCGCCGACGATGGCGTTGAAGCGGTCTATATCTCCTTGCCCAATGCCTTTCACTTGCCATGGGCGGTAAAGGCGATGAAGGCTGGCAAGAATGTCTTGTGCGAAAAGCCGCTGGGTATGAATGCTGCAGAAGTTCGTGAAGCTGTTGCTGTCGCTCATGAGACCGGCAAGGTATTTGTTGAGGCCAGCTGGAATCGTTGGCATCCACGCACCCAGCGCATTCAAGAAATTGTTAATTCAGGAAAACTTGGAAAGATTAAGCACATTCGCTCCGCCTTCACATACGACGGATTGGATGACGGGAATATTCGCCTCGATCCAACAATCGGCGGCGGTGTGTTGTATGACCTTGGACCTTATTCAGTAGCGGCGCCGCTATGGATTATGGGTTTTCCCAAGGTGGAAGATTTAACAGCTCGCGTTGTGTGGAGCAAGAGTGGAGTGGACACAACTACTCGCGTTAACTACACGGTCGCGGGTGCAGAGGCCGAAACACTCTCGTCCTGCCAGATTCAGAATTCATTGTGGCTGATTATTGAAGGCACCAAGGGCACACTTCGTAGCGGCGGAAATGATGCATTCAATTCTCACAATGCGCCCAGCACATTGATTTTAGAAAGCAAGGGCAAGACCAAGGTGGAGCGCTTCGATGCCTGCGATCCGTATCAGCTGATGTCCGATGCCTTTGCGCGTCGTGTCCGCGGCAAGAAGGATTGGATTATGCCTCTAGAAGAATCGATTCGCTTTGCGGAGCTCTTCGATGCAGGGTTCGCCGCGATGGGTCGCCCATAATCCTTTAGATTAGGCGGATGCCAGAACTACCAGAAGTAGAGACCGTTCGACGGGGTCTGGAAAATTTGGCGGTCGGTTGGAAAATTTCAACGGCGCATGACTTACATCCGCGCTTGCTAAAGGAATCATCCGTTGCTCCGTTGACAAGTATCAGTGGCGCACGAATCCTTGAAGCAAAGCGCCGTGGCAAGTTTCTCTGGTTGGTACTTAACCGGCCCGAAGTCTTGGTTGCACACCTAGGAATGAGCGGGCAGTTCCTATTCCACGAAGCCGACAAGCCACCAGCCAAACATGCGCGGGCAACTTTTCAACTTGCGAAGGGGCTTCGTAGGCGCGAACTTGATTTCAATGACCAGCGCACCTTCGGGTGGTTGTCGGTGGAGGAATGCATTGATGGGATTCCGACCTCGGCTCAACACATCGCGCTAGATCCCTTCGAAGCCGGCTTCGATATTTCGTCAGTTGTGGAAAAAATTCGGAAGCGAAAAGTGAGCATCAAGACCGCGCTTCTCAATCAAGAGATTATGAGCGGCGTTGGCAATATCTATGCTGACGAGTCGCTCTGGCGAGCCAAAGTCCATCCCGAGACCGAGGCATCATCCATGAGCGCCGCGCGCATTCGACGCGTGATCGAATCGGCAATCGATGTGATGGCCGAGGCAATCCAGCAAGGCGGCACTTCTTTCGATGACATGTATATCAACGTTAACGGGGAGAGTGGATTTTTCGAACAGAGCTTGAACGCCTACGGATTAGAAGGCGAACCATGCGTTCGATGCGGGACTTCGATTCGCCGAATCGCTTTCGCAAACAGATCCTCGCACTTCTGTCCGAAATGCCAGCGTAAGTAGCGTTACTTCAAATAGCTCAGTGCGTTAGCGATGATGTCGCCGCGCTTGTTTTCACCCAGCGAGATGTGGCCTTCACCGGGCACGAACACCAATTTTGATGTCGGAATCTTTGAGTTCAACCATTTTCCGTGAGCGTGCGGAACCATGAAATCATCATCGCCTTGCCATAACTCGACCGGCTTACCGATAGCGGTAATATCAAAACCCCAAGGTGCCACAAATGCCAGGTCATCATCAAGCCAGCCGTAGTAACTGACGGTTAATCCATGTCGGTAAGCGGCAGCAGTATTTTCTGCAACCTCAGCAACTAGCGCCTTTTTATCCGCCTCACCAATCAAGCCGCCAAATGCTTGAATAATTTCAGCGCCGGTTACACGTCCTAATGCTCCCGAGTTTTCTTCCATCCATTGAGTTATCGCTGCTTCACCTTGGAGAGCCGCACCAAATTCCACATGGTTCTCTTCCCCCATATCGGCGAGGAAATCGAGATCTGGCGCACCGTATTCACCGACGCCCGCAATACTGATTGCCGCCTTGTTGGAATGCAGAGTGGTGTCAGCAAGCGCATGGGGACCGCCGCCCGATGTGCCGATGGATACAAACGAATTCACATCAAAATGCTTCAGGATTTCGGCAGTATCGCTGGAATTACTGATGATTGTTCGTCCTAAGCAGCGATCACTTAATCCATAACCCGCACGAGAAAATGCAATTCCAAACCCACCTTGTGACTCAACCTCTGGCAGCCAGTCTTCCCATGTGTTCCACGCGCCTGGTGTGCCATGATGAAAGACCACCGCACTAGATTGCGGCGTGCCCGCGGTTACTACTTCAAGAGCGCGGCCATCAGAGAGCGTGAGCGTGTGGTTATCCATTGCCTGAGTTAACCAGCCATGGAGCTATTGCGCGAGAGTTATTTGAGGTTGAGCAAGGTCAACAGTCGAGCGACTTCGCTGGCCACCTCACCTCGCGCCTTGCCAATGTATTTGCGTGGGTCAACCAGCTTTGGATCGCTTTCGAGCACCGAGCGCACGGCATCGGTGAAGACATGGTTGAGATGCGTAGCGATGTTGATTTTTCGCATACCCGAGCGAATCGCGGTCTGCAGGTCTGCATCGCTGACGCCCGATGAGCCGTGCAAAACCAACGGCACTGGGACAATGGCATGAAGTTCTTTAATGAGGTCAAAATCAAGTTGCGCATCGCGACTTGTCATTGCATGAGAAGAGCCAACTGCAACGGCTAAAAGGTCCACACCGGTTTCTTCCACGAATGATTTTGCTTCTTGTGGATCGGTGCGGACACCAGGGGCGTGAACACCGTCCTTACCGCCGATTTCACCGAGTTCGACTTCTATGGTGGCCTTATAGGAGTGGGCAAGATCTGCCATCTTCTTAGAGGTTGCTACGTTGTTAGCAAAATCTAGTTTTGATCCGTCATACATGATGCTGTCATATCCGAGGTCAAGTGCTTCACGAATCAGTTCCGTATCTTCGGCGTGATCCAAATGGACCGATAGCTTCACACGTGAGGCTGCTGCCGCAGCGATTGTTGCAACCGAAATAGGCTTCAGCGCACCGTGATAGGCCACCGCATTTTGGCTTATCTGCAAAATCGTAGGGAGTCCTGCTTGCTCTGCGCCAGCGATAATGGCCTCGGCGTGCTCGAGCAAAATAACGTTGAAAGCACCGACGCCAGTTCCCGATGTGTCGGCGGCTTTGACCAAATCAAGCGATGACAATTTTGACCCCTTTATTCTTGAGAATCTTAATGGCTTCTTTCGAGATGCCGTCATCGGTGATGATGGTGTCAATCTGTTCCGGGGTTCGAATCATCGCAAAAGCACTCTTCTCAAACTTCGATGAATCGGTCACGATAACCACTTGCGATGCGCGGGATGCAATCTGTTGGTTAACGCGGGCTTCGTCCTCGTGACGCGCGGTCGCGCCAATGTTGGGGTTAAGGCCCTCAACGCCCACGAAGGCAATATCAATGACGACGTCATTCAGCGCTTGTTCGGCATACGGGCCAGTGAGTTCGTAGGAACGTGGGCGAGCAACGCCACCCGTGACGACAATCTTGATTTGATGGCGCACAGTTAACTCGGTCGCGATATTGAGCGCATTAGTAACGACGGTCAGGGACGGAGGATCGCCGACTTCGCCCGGTGCGAACTCTGGTGATGTAGCGAGAACTCGAGCGACTTCGGTGGTGGTAGTTCCGCCGTTCAATCCGACAACTTGATAGCGCGAGACCATGGATGCGGCGACCGCAGCAATACGCTTCTTCGCCTCGTCTTCGTTTGCAATCTTGTAGGTCAGCGGCAGTTTGAAAGAGCCGCCCGTTGCTACCGCTCCACCGTGAGTTCGGTTAAGTAATTGTTGCTCTGCCAAGGTATCGAAGTCACGTCGGACGGTCGCGACCGAAACGTCGAGCGCGGCTGCCGCCTCATCAACCTCGAGACTGCCGTTGACAACGAGCAGTTCGAGAATGGCGTTGAGTCGGCTCTGTCTATTCATAAGTGTGGGGAATTAGCCGTTTCGAATTTACTTAACGCTGCCGGCGGTCAAACCGCTAACCAGCCATTTTTCAATCAGCGCAAAGAGAATGACGACGGGGACAATCGCGATCAGCGATCCAGCAAACAAGTACTGCCACTGGACTTGGTACTGACCAATCAACGATTCCAGACCCACGGTGATGGGTTGGTGAGTTGGTGAACTCTCGATGGTCAACGCAATCACGAATTCATTCCAGGCCGAGATAAAGGTGAAGATGAAGGCGGTGATAAGTCCAGGTAGCGCGACCGGCAAAATCACGCGGCGGAGTGCCTGAATGCGAGATGCACCATCAATCCACGCGGCTTCTTCAATCTCAATCGGGATGCTGGCAAAGAATGAAGAGAGAATCCAGATGGAGAATGCCAAGTTAAAGGCGGCGTAAATCAAGATCAGCGCTAGCCAGGTATCCACCAAATGGAAGCGAATCACCTCACGGAAAATTCCGATGATCAGCGATGTGGGGGAGAACATCTGGGTGACGAGAACTAAGAAGAGAAATGCGGTGCGACCGCGGAACTTGTTGCGGCCCACGTAATACGCGGCGGGGACAGCAATCAACAGCACCAAGAGCGTCGCCGAAAGCGAGACGACGATGCTGGTACGCAGATATTGCGCGAGCGGAAGCTGCTTCCAGATAGTGACGTAGTTTGACCAGGTCCAATGTTGTGGTGCATACGTAGTTGGGATTGCGAGAATCTCAGCCTTGGACTTAACGGATGTGATCAACATTTCGATATACGGCGCAAGGAAGATAAGCCCGATTGTCCAGCCAGAAATCATGAGCGAGACCTTGCGGCCCGTGAAGCGCTTCTTAGTGCTAACGAGTGCGTTGGACATTAGTCGTTCTCCTTCCAACGTGAGACTTTCAGGAAGAGCGCGATGAAGACCAAAATAATTGCGAAGTTAATCGTGGCCATCGATGCCGATTGTCCGATATCCGCGCTGCGGAAGGTGATCTTGTAAGCAAGGGTTGTGGTCGTATCTGTGGAATATCCAGGACCACCGGTCGTCATGACCCAGATAATCGGGAACGAGTTAAAGACGTTAATTAAGTTGATCACCATGCTGATCAAGAGCGCTGGGCGCAACAGTGGGAAAGTGATGTGCTTGTAGCGCTGCCATCCGGATGCACCATCAACAGTGGAAGCCTCCATGATGTCTTCGCCTACTGTTGTGAGGCCGGCGAGGATCACATACGTCGTAAAGGGAACCGAGACAAAGACCGCAACCAGAATCAACCATGCAAATGATTGGGTGGGGCTACCGAGGAATTGAACTTGATCTTTAATCAGACCAAGGCTGAGCATGATGCGATTGAGAACTCCGTAGTAGCCATTGAGAATCCAGAGCCACGAGGTTGACGTCATCACCACGGATGCGGCCCACGGAACAATCAACGCGTAACGAACCAGACGGCGGCCGGGGAACTTTGCGTGCAATACCTGGGCAACAGGTAGCGAAATAATGACGGTAAAGAAAACAACGGAGACGGTCCAGATAAGAGTGCGCTCGAGCACGGGGACCAAATTGGGATTGTGAAAAAGAGTTCGGTAATTAGATAGACCAGTGAAACCATGTGATGTTCCAGTCTCGTCAATATTCATAAATGAGGTCTTGATCATTGTGTAAGCGGGGTAGAGAACCATCAACACAATGACCGCAATGGCGGGGCCAATCCACGGTAGTGCGCCGGCGTTAAAGCGCTTACGCAACGGCTTTGTAGCAACCGCTGATGTCGCGACGCTCATGGATATCAACCTCTCTTAACAAGCATGAAAAGAATAATGGGGGTTCGCATCGTTGCGGACCCCCATTATTTACTTACTTACTGGTGCGCAGCTCTAATTACTTAGCGGCTGCGGCTTGGGTCTGAAGGCTGTTCAACACTGAATTTGGATTGCCTGTTACAGCTTGTCCAATTCCTTGTTGAATCTGGCCCTTCACAGCGTTCCAAGAAGCGATATCTCCTGGGTAGAAGACTGCGTTTGGAAGCAACTTGATGAATGGAGCAAGTGCAGGATCAGAAGCAGCCTTTGCGCCAGCTGACTTGGTTGCAGGAATGAATCCGCCTGCAGCAACAAGGAACTTAGCGTAGTTAGCTGGCTGGAAGATGAAGTCCATCCACTTCTGAATTGCAGCTTGGTTTCCATTTGCCTTGTAGGCAGTGAAGTAATCCTGAACGCCAAGTGTTACAGCCTTGTGGCCGGTGTTAGAAACGAATGAACCGGTACCGAAGTTGATCTTCGCTCCACCATTCGACTTCAACCATGAACCAAGGAATACAGAACCGTTGATGAATACAGCCTTGCCTGCTGCGAACAAAGCTTGTGCGCAAGCGGTGCGGTCGCACTTATCTGGGTTTGGCTCGGTGTAGCCCTTTGAAACGAGGCTCTTGAGGTAGGTAGCTGTTGCAACGTTAGCAGCTGAGTTAAGAACCCACTTGCTTGTTGCGTAGTCGTAGTACTGACCACCATTGCCGCCGGCCCAGATGTTGAACTCTGCTTGTGCCTCTTCAGGTCCAAGTGGGAGTGCATATCCGTAAACGCCAGGAAGCTTGCGGTGGATTTGTCCGAGGACTGTGTAGAGCTGTGACCATGTTGTTGGAAGCTTTGTAACGCCAGCCTTGGTCAAGAGATCCTTGTTGTAGAACAACGCACGAGCTGAAGCCAAGTCAGGAAGCGCGTAAACGGTTCCGTTGTACTTCGAGTTGTTCAAGAATGTTGGAAGGATGTCAGCAAGTGTTGATGCCGAGACCATCTGTGATGCTGGGTAGAGAAGACCAGCAGCTGCAGGAGCTGAGTAGTCACCCTTGTTTACAACATCTGGAGTCTTGCCAGCAGCGATCTGAGTCGCGACATACTGATCGATATCGTTCCAGCTCTTTACGGTCACGTTAACGGTGATATCTGGGTTAGCAGCGTGGAAACGTGTTGCAAAGTCTGTCCATTGAGCTTGCTGTGTTGAACCATCACCAGGATAGTCAGCAGCAATCATGGTCAATGTGGTGCCCGCTGCATGTGATGCAGTGACGCCAATTGCCATGGATGTTCCGAGGGCAAGCGATGCCGCGATAGCGGATACGCGTGTGAACTTCTTCATGTATTACGTCCTTTACCTGAGTCGGGTCGAACCGTTCTCTCGGAAAGAGATGGCGAGCTCGATCTGTAGGCACACTCCACTACCTTTCCGCCGCTAAGTCAAGACTTTTGCGCGATTTTGATTGTTACAGTCTTATAACGACAAAATAACGCAGAAATTCTTGACTTTAGGGGGTGAGGGGCTTAGCGTGCGGACATGAGCACATCCCCGCACACAGCAGCCGGTGAATTCCACGCTGATCGCGAGATCGCTAGCCAGCCTGATATCTGGCGCCAGACCGCGAAATTTGCCCCTTCGGTCGCCCATTTATTGCCAAAAAAGGGTGAAAAAGTAGCGGTTGTGGGCTGCGGTAGCTCCTGGTTTATGTCCCAGTGCTACGCCACCTTGCGCGAGGCCAATGGCCAAGGCGAGTCCCATTACTTCACGGCATCAGAATTTATCTATACCCGCTCTTATGACCGGTTGGTCGCGATCACCCGAAGCGGTACGACCACAGAGACGGTTGAACTTCTCGAAAAGGTGAAGGGCAAGGTCCCTACTGTCGTTATTACGGCGGTCGCTGGTTCACCAGTAACTCAGTTTGCAGATGAGTCGATCATCATGGATTTTGCCGATGAGGAATCGGTTGTGCAGACCCGTTGGGCTACCGCGGCGTTGGGATTGTTACGCACACAGTTTGGTTTGGATTTAGCTGCATTGGCATCCGATGCCGAGAAGGCGCTCGCCGAAGATTTGGGCGATCTGCCACAGATGGATGAGATTACTTATCTAGGGACAGGATGGACCGTGGGACTCGCCTCCGAGGCGGCACTGAAGACGCGCGAAGCTGCGCAATTCTGGGCCGAGGCGTATCCAGCGATGGATTATCGCCACGGTCCACTCTCTATCTCTCAACCAGGGCGTGCCGTATGGGCGTTCGGTGAGATTGAGGCGGATTTAGTCCGCGACATCAAGGCGACCGGCGCAACATTTGAGTCCAGCAAGCTGGATCCGATGGCGCACTTGATTAAGGCGCAACGCGTCGCCATCGAATTAGCTCGCGTGCGTGGAATGAATCCAGATTATCCGCGCAATCTTGCTCGTTCAATCATTCTCAATTGAGTAGCCATCTGAATTAAGCTGGGGCTATGAAAAACGTAGCTGCCATTGATATTGGTGGTACTTCCATTAAGGCTGCGTTGGTCGATGAAAAATTCGCGATTCTTGCAACGGCATCTGCGCCGACTCCGAAAGATGATTTTGATGGAAGTGCAACGGTTGATGCAATTCTTTCGATTGTCGCCGAGCTAGAGAAATCAGGCCCGGTCAGTGCAATTGGCTTTGATACGCCCGGCACGATTGATGAAATGCGCGGTGTTGCGCGATGGGCTGGCAACTTAGGGTGGAAAGATTTAGAGATTCGTTCGTTACTGCAGGAGAAGACTAAGCACCCAGTTGTTTATGGTCATGACGTGCGTTGTGGTGCGTTGGCAGAGATGCGTTCCGGCGCAGCGGCAGGTTTTAAGAACTCAATTTTTATACCGATTGGCACGGGTATTGCTGCGGCGCTGATCGTGGATGGTGCGATTCGGGCTGTCGATGGATTTGCGGGCGAAATCGGCCACATGAATGTGGGGGCGGATATTGATTGCGTATGTGGATTGACCGGATGCTTAGAAGCGGTCGCTTCAGCGGCGGCGATTGAACGTGAATACGAGCGGAATGCGGGAAGCAAGAAAACCGCCGAAGAAATTGCGAAAGCGATTGGCACAGATATGAACGCGCGCACTGTATGGGAGAGCGCAATGCATTATTTAGCGGTCGCAGTCGAAGACTTGATTACGATTCTGGCGCCAGAGGCGATTATTTTTGGTGGTGGGTTGGCGGGTGCAGGTGCGCTCTTGATAGATCCGCTTGAGCGTGCGCTGGATAAGCGGCTGACGTTTCAGCGACGCCCATTACTGAAGGTTGCGCATTACGGCCCGAGTGCTGGGACAATTGGCTGTGCAATCATGGCGTTCGATGCGTTGGCTCAGGGATAGTCGATGACTACCGGGTTTACGGATATTCATTGCCACGGTGGTGGCGGTTATAGCTTTAGCGATTCCAATCCAGAGCATATTCAGATTGCGATTGATACCCACAAATCGCATGGCACTACAACACAGATCGCATCACTTGTCACAGAGCCGCTTGAAGCTCTAAAGCAACAGATTAAGAATCTGATTCCGTTTGTCGAGAGCGGTGCGCTTGCAGGTATTCACCTCGAAGGTCCGTATCTTTCGCACGCAAAGTGCGGTGCGCATGACCCAGCACTACTGCGTGTGCCAAAGCTCGATGAGATTAAAGAATTGCTTGAAGTTGGCAGTGGTCATATCAAGATGCTCACGATTGCACCGGAGTTACCAGGCGCGCTAGAGACGATTTCCTACCTTCATTCAATCGGAGTGACCGCCGCAGTAGGTCATAGTGACGCAACTTTTGATGAAGCTGTTGCAGGCATCAAAGCGGGGGCGACCGTTGTCACCCACATGTTTAACGGATTGCCCGCGCTCGATCATCGTGAAGCGACAATCACTAATGCTTTGCTCGTTAACCCAGATATCTATTTTGAAATTATTCTCGATGGCACCCACGTCAATAAGTCAGCAATGGACTTAATGCTTAAGCTGGCTGCGGATCGAATTATCTTGGTGACCGATGCGATGTCCGCAGCGGGCGGTAAAGATGGTCGCTACAAGATTGGCGACCTCGATGTGAACGTCTCCGGGGGAGTTGCGACGCTGGTTTCTAACGGCTCGCTGGCCGGAAGCACTTTAACCATGGATTCGGCCCATGATCGCTTAGTGCGCGAACACGGCGTCAGTGACGCGATTGCGAATTCAACAACAACCGAGCTGGGTAAGAAGGCACTGCGACTTTAGTTCGACCGAGAATTTTCGAAAGATTTGATTGCTTCGTGGCACTCATGAGAAATCACGATATTTCGCAACGCTTTGTTCTCAAGAGGAAAATTCTCTTCGAGGGATAGATACTCAATTCCAATAAGAGAATTCTCGCCATCGATGTCGAGAAATATTTGAGGCGTCAACTCAATTGTTCTAGCAATTAAATGCTTATTCAAAGAAATATAGGCGGCGTTAGCGACGTCGTCGATTTTGATAACCGGACTGCACATGCAGCAACTCCTTCCAAGCGGCAGTTTTGATTATGACAGGTTCAGACAATGGGCGATAGCCCACGACCCACAGTAGAAGAGCTAATTTGCGAGAGAAGTCTTTACTTAAGCGAGTTGTGTAATTTGCCAATTCAGTTGCAAGGTCGTAACTACGCAGAGTAATCGCAACTTCAACCTCTGAAATTCGTCGCTCGACCATTCGTTGACGGGCATGAGTCGTGATTATGAAGTGCATTCATTCATCTTTGCTCATTGGTCACTCGGCGGAGAAAGTTATCCCCAAGTGTAAAAATGCTTAACGCAAGGAATTGCGGCGAAGAACGTTAAGAAATACGGGGGGCTCGAGCTACCCCCCCGTATAACCTTGAACTAATGGAGCCATGGTGCATCAGGGTTGATGAGTCGCGAGGGGCAACATCTCGAGGTGTTTCCAGATGATTACGACCCAACGGCAGAGCTTATATCTTTCAAGATTCTTATTCCGGTCCGGTAGTTCCTTCCTCGTTATATAAGAAACCCCGCTCTAGACTCACTTCATGTCGAATGCCCGTTCTCGTGTAAGTGGTGAGTTTGCTGTCGCGGCGGTAATTCTGGCTGGCATTTGTTTCGGAACAACGGGCACGAGTCAGACGCTTTATGGCAAAGGTATCAATCCACTGGTAATAGGAAGCACGCGCTTATTTGTTGGCGCGATTGCACTGTGGCTGATTTCGCTCAAAGATAAAACGAACCTTCATTTTCCTAAGAAGCAGTTGTGGATCTGCGCGCTTGGCGTTGCGGGTTATCAGCTCGCCTTTTTCTCCGCCGTGCATCTGACCGGTGTTGCAATAGCAACGATCACGGCGCTCGGGAGTTCACCGGTGTTCACGGGTTTACTCGCGTGGAGATTGGGACATGAGAAGCTCAGCCACGTCTGGATGATTGCCACCGCGATTACCTCCGTAGGCATTCTGACCTTGAACGCCCATTCGGGTAGCACGACCGTGAGTATTCCTGGTGTTCTCTTAGCGCTCTGTTCTGGCGCCGGGTTTTCAGCATTTAATGTGGTTGGACGCAAGGTACTCACTACTGGCTACCCACTCAGCCACTTTGTGGCTCGTAGTTTTGCTTTAGCAGCGCTCGTAATTTTTCCCTTTACTTTCATTCAAAATCTCAAGTGGCTAACCACTGGCAGAGGAGTTGGCCTCGTTCTCTGGCTCGGATTCGTTGCCACAGCGCTTGCATACACGCTTTATGGCTTTGGGTTGTCTAATCTAAAGGCGAGCAACGCTTCTACGCTGGTGTTGGCCGAGCCTGTCACGGCAACGATTCTTTCTGTGACCGTACTCCACAATCACCTATCGATTACTAGCTGGTGTGGTGTAGTGCTAGTAATCGTTGGGTTGCTGTATTTGGGAGTGAAGGGTTAGTTAGCGCGTGCCAACGCGTGGGGCAGGCAGAAAGCGAGCTTGGCCGGTTGCTGATGGCGCGAAAGTATCTTTTGGAACAATACTTGCGGAAATATTTGCTATCGAGTGCGTCGACGGTCGCCAGTTACAGACTGCCTGAAAATTGCTTCCACTGATTGTCATGGCAATTCGACTGCAGCCAGGGATCCGCTTACCTTGAAAATAGAACGTCACATATCCATCGACTGGAGAAGTTGCCGTTAGTGCAATTGCTGCGCGGAAAATGGGGGACTGTCCGTTGGGAAGCGTCAGCACGGGTGCGGCTGAAGAAATGTATGCGTAAGAAATAATCACGACACCTGATCCACCGTTGCCACCATGTGCATTTGTGGTTCGACCCGATTGAACGGCGCCACCACCACCACCACCACCTGTATTAGCAGCACCGTTCGCACCGGCATTTCCCGTTCCAGATCCCAGGTTGTTCGCTAAGCATTGGCCCGCTGCGCCACCGCCACCAAGCCCGCCAGAGGCTCCACCGCCGGTGTTTCCACCAGATGATGCGGCGTTTGAACAAGAC
>CAJAEK010000078.1 GCA_903938735.1 uncultured Actinomycetes bacterium
CGCCCGAGATGGGGCGCAGCTCATTAGAGCTTGGGGCAAATGATTCAATTTCAAGAATACGAATAGATGGCTTCTTGCTCAGTAACTCGACCGCACCAGCTTCATATCCAGGCGCAACAACTACTTCAGTGAAAATCTCCGACAGCTTCTCCGCCATCTTGAGTGTGACCGGACGATTAGCTGCAACAACACCGCCAAAGGCAGAAACTGGATCGCATTCATGCGCAGCAGCATGCGCCGCTTCAATCGTCGCTGCCGTAGCGATGCCACAAGGATTGGCGTGCTTGATGATCGCGACGCAAGGTTCGGCATGGTCATACGCAGCTCGGAGTGCAGCATCGGCGTCGGTGTAGTTGTTGAAGGACATCTCTTTGCCATGCAATTGCTTTGCCTGAGTAATGCCTTGTGCCTTGCCGCTCTTATTCTTAAAGACGGTTGCTGATTGATGAGGATTCTCGCCGTAACGAAGGTCTGCGACCTTCTGCCAAATCTGAGCGTGCCAATCGTGGGCACCGATTTCGCCGCCGAGCCAGAGTGAAATAGCGGTGTCATATTCCGCAGTCGTGCGGAATGTCGCCATCGCTAACTCGCGACGTTGAAGCTCTGTGTAACCACCGCTTGCAAGCGCTTCATAGAGCGCTAGATATTGATTGGGGTTCGAAAGCACGGCAACTGACTTGTGATTCTTTGCGGCGCCACGCAACATGCTGGGGCCACCGATATCAATCTGCTCAATGCATTCGTCAAAACTAGCGCCGGACGCAATCGTCTCGGCGAATGGGTAAAGGTTGATGACAACTAAATCAAAGGGCGCGATGTCGTGCGATGCAATCGCTGCCAAGTGCTCGGGGTTTGTCTGATCGGCCAAGATGCCGCCATGAATGCGTGGATGCAGAGTCTTCACGCGGCCACCCATCATCTCCGGGAATCCGGTGTAATCCTCAACGGGAATAACTGGAATACCAGCATCGGCCAGCGTCTTTGCGGTTGACCCGGTGGATAGAATCTCGACACCAGCAGCATGCAACTTCTCGCCAAGCTCAACTAACCCGGACTTGTCATAGACACTTATTAATGCGCGACGTATCGGTTTGCGATCCATTAGAGATGCTCCGGAATTCCATGTAAGGCGAAATCTGACAACGTCTCTGTGATCAGCGCTCGTTCGGCAATCTTAATACGTTCATGCAGCGACTCTTCGGTATCACCCGGAATAACGGCGACTCGGCGCTGCTCAATCACAGGACCGGTATCCATTCCCTCATCAACCCAATGCACCGTGGTGCCCGTCTCTGTCGCGCCGGCGGCCAACGCGTCGCGAACCGCATGCGCCCCTGGGAACATCGGCAACAAAGCCGGGTGGGTATTGATGGTTCTAAATTCCTTGAGGAATGCTGGAGACAGCAAGCGCATAAACCCAACGCTGACCACAAGATCGGGCATGAATTCCTTAATCACGGCAATTAATTCGGCGTCCCATTCTTCGCGCGGCTTTCTAAAGAGAACACACACTGCGTCAATCCCTGCAGAACTGGCTATCTCGAGTGCAGGGCATTCCTTATCCACGACCAGCGCAGCAATCTCGACGCCATTAATCTCGGCATCAATAATCGCCTTGGCTAGCGAACCAGCGCCCGACGCCATAAGAACAATCTTCACTCCTGACTCCGACGGTTCCAGAGCGCTCGCACACCCGCAGGAATGTAGAGAATCACAATCGACGTAATTAACTCAACAAATATTAAATACGCCGCTGGCTTCCACCACATCACACCCACTGGATTGAGCGCCGGAGTCAACAACTCACCCGTGGAGAGAAACGAGAGCGCCAAAACGAATAGGCCACTTACCAGTCGCGTCCACGCCAACCAATTTGTCTGATCCTTGACGCCGACATAAGACCGCTTGATATTAATAATGAGAACCGCCACACAGAGAACAATCAGCGCGGTAGAAATCAAATAAAGCGGATGCTTTCCGCTCGGCAAA
>CAJAEK010000079.1 GCA_903938735.1 uncultured Actinomycetes bacterium
AAAATGTGCGCCAGGATTTTCAACAAAATGGCCGAACGACATTTTGTTCGGTGAGAAAAAAGTTGCTGGATTATTAGTCGAACGTTGTGGTGATGGCGTCATCGTCGGAATCGGAATCAACACGAGCATGTCTGAAGCTCAACTGCCGGTTGCAACCGCCACATCAATCGCCTTGGCAACTGGAATCATCCCTGATCGCAATCAGCTCCTGGCCGATTTCCTTGCGGCCTTCGCGGCCGCCTTGCAGCGATGGGAAGCGGGCGATGACTTCGTGAAGGAATATCTGGCTCTCAATAGCACCATCAATCAGGACGTGGAGATAACTCTGCCTGGTGCTGTAGTGAAGCACGGTCGTGCCGTATCCATCGACGCAACAGGGGCGCTTCTCTTGGAATCAGGCGAGCAAGTCACCGTCGGCGACGTTGTGCACGTGCGCCGCTACTAAAACCCGGCTCGTTGATTCTTTCGCGAGAGATTCTTTCCCTTTTCTAACGAAGCAACGCGTGCCTTCTCCATCAGGTCAGCAACCTTTGCGGCGACGCCAGCATCGCTTGTTCCCAAGATTCGAGCAGCAAGTAAGCCAGCGTTCTTTGCGTTACCGACACCGACAGTCGCAACAGGAATTCCGGCAGGCATTTGAACGATAGATAGAAGTGAATCCATGCCATCCATGTATTTCAGTGGCACAGGCACACCAATAACAGGCAGTGTTGTTGCAGCGGCAATCATGCCGGGCAAATGAGCAGCGCCACCAGCGCCAGCAATGATGACTTTGTAACCGGCAGCTGCTGCACCTTTGGCAAATTCCAACATCTCTGTCGGAGTGCGATGCGCGCTAATCACATCGGCCTTATATGTAACGCCACATTCATCAAGCACATCGGCGGCCTCTTGCATGACTGGCCAATCCGAATCTGATCCCATCACAATTGCTACTTGGTTACTCATCGATTTCTCCAGTCATATAGGCAACTGCGTGGCCGACTTCTTCCTGTAATTCTAGAAGGTTTTCACCGGTCAGAGTCACGTGACCAATCTTGCGACCCGGGCGCACCTCTTTGCCATATTGATGGAACTTCAGCGCAGGTGTCCGAGCCATCAAATGGAGATAGGGACGGAACATATCGCTCTTCTCGCCACCCAAAACATTGCCCATCACGGTGTACGGGGCAGTTGTTGCGGTGCTGCCGAGTGGTAAATCCAATATCGCACGCAGATGTTGTTCAAACTGACTGGTGATCGATCCCTCAATACTCCAGTGACCAGAGTTGTGTGGGCGAAGCGCCAGCTCATTAACAATGCAGCGACCACCAACAACAAAGAGTTCGACCGCCATTACTCCAACCAAGCTAATGCCTTCAGCAATCTTCAGCGCAATCTCTTGCATCTCGGTTGCTAAGTCCGGCTCGATATTTGGTATCGGCGTGACGGTTTGGGTGCAGATGCCATCTTTCTGAACAGTCAGAACTGGTGTCCATGTCGCGGCTTGTCCATGCGGTGAACGAGCCACCATAACCGCGGCTTCGTAATCAAAGTTCAGGGCCTCTTCAAGCAAAAGTGCGCCGCCGACTTTCTTGGATAGATCTTCGAGCTCTGACTGGTTCGCGATTACAAAGACGCCACGGCCGTCGTAACCACCCGAAGGCAACTTTGCGATTAACGGAAAGACTATGTCGGCTGCGCCGGATGCGTATTCCTGCCACTCAGGATTGGGCAAGTCCAACTCCGCCATTTTCTTCCGCATCAGAAGCTTGTTCTGTGAGTATTGAAAACTATCTGCACGCGGATAAACCTTTGTGCCAGATTTTTCGATGTCGCGAATCACGGATGCCGGAACAAGTTCGTGTTCAAAAGTAATCACATCGACGCTTTGTGCGAAGGCAAGCACATCTGCAACGTTGGTGTAATCACCGACAACATAATTCGAGACTGAGCAGGCGCCATCCGTTGAACTGCTTGCAAAAACGGTTAGTGGAATTCCGAGGTCATTCGCGGGAACTGCCATCATGCGGGCAAGCTGTCCTGCGCCTACAACACCTACTCGCGGGAAGCTCACTCGGGAAGTTTAACCCGCATGTGGACAGTGATAGTCTCGAACCACTCTTCGTCATAGAGGAAAAAGCCCCTCGGTTTATACCGAGGGGCTTTTTATTTTGATAAAGCTACAAGTTGTGAATATCTGCGCGGCCAAGAGCTCTGAACTTCCAACCCGCGGCGAGCCACTTGTCGCGGTCCAGCGCGTTGCGGCCATCGATGATGACCGCATTCTTTACAAGTGATCGGGCGTGCGCGGGATCAATCTCGCGGTAGATCTTCCATTCCGTCAGATGCAAGACAATGTCGGCATCCTTGAGACATGCATCGATGGTCTCTTCAAAGGAGAGCGCCGGAAAACGCTTGTGGGCGTTTTCAATCGCCTTCGGGTCATGTACAACCACCGTCGCACCAGCAGCGTGAATCTGTGCGGAGATATCCAATGCCGGGGAGTCGCGCACATCGTCGCTATCGGGCTTGAACGCGGCACCGAGTACCGCAACCTTCTTGCCCACCAAGTTCTCGGACAAATCCTGTCGAACTAGTTCAATTACGCGCTGGCGAGCACGGAGGTTGATTGCATCAATTTCGCGAAGGAACTCGAGCGCTTGTTGTGCACCAAGTTCTTCGGCGCGGGCCATGAATGCGCGAATGTCCTTCGGTAAACATCCACCGCCAAAGCCAATGCCAGCCTGCAGGAAGCGATTGCCAATACGTGGGTCGTAGCCGATTGCCTTCGCTAGAACGGTGACATCGCCACCCGCTGCTTCGCAAATTTCTGCCATGGCGTTAATAAATGAAATCTTGGTAGCCAAGAAAGAGTTCGCAGCGACCTTCACAAGCTCTGCCGTAGGAAGGTCTGCTCGGATCCATGGCGTACCGTCTTTAATGTTCGCGGCATATAGCTCTTTCAGAATATCTTCTGCTTTGTCGTTGGTTGCGCCAACAACTAAACGTGTTGGACGCAACGTGTCTTCAACCGCAAATCCTTCACGAAGAAATTCTGGATTCCAAGCCAAATCCGCATCAGGATTAATCTCCAACAAGCGTGCGCGCAATCTGGCAGCTGTGCCGACTGGAACGGTGGACTTACCAACGACCAAGCCGCCTGGCTTCACATGTGGTGCGACGGCTTCGAGCG
>CAJAEK010000080.1 GCA_903938735.1 uncultured Actinomycetes bacterium
ATGAGCTTAAGCGCGGGGATATTTTCACCATCACCACCGACGATGTGCAGGGCACGAAGGAGCGCGTTGGCACTACCTACAAGGGCCTGCCCGGCGACTGCAAAGCCGGCGATCGAATTCTGATTGATGACGGCAAAGTGACTGTTGAAGTTGTCGAAGTTAAGGGCAACGATGTCGTCACCAAATGTATTGAGCCTGGTTTCGTCAGCAACAACAAGGGAATTAACTTGCCGGGCGTTGCAGTATCCGTGCCAGCTCTGTCAGAGAAGGATCGCGACGATCTGCGATGGGGATTGCGAGCAGGCGCGGATTTCATTGCACTCTCGTTCGTACGTAATGCCGCTGACATCAAGGATGTTCACGCCATCATGGATGAAGAAGGTATTCGTCGTCCGGTGATTGCAAAGATCGAGAAGCCACAAGCTGTCGACAATCTCGAAGAAATCGTTGCTGCCTTTGATGGCATCATGGTCGCGCGTGGCGACTTGGGTGTTGAGATGCCAATCGAAGAAGTCCCATTGGTGCAGAAGCGGTGCGTCCAGTTGGCTCGCGAAGCAGCGAAGCCGGTCATCGTTGCAACTCAGATGTTGGATTCGATGATCACCAATTCCCGTCCGACTCGAGCAGAGGCAACGGATTGTGCGAATGCTGTGCTCGATGGCGCCGATGCTTTGATGCTCTCTGGCGAGACCAGCGTGGGTGAGTTTGCTATCGAAGCCGTTCAAACCATGGCGCGCATTATCGAGCGCACCGAAGAAACTATGCTCGATCGGATCCCAGCACTGCGCTTTGCACCTCACACCAAGGGTGGAGCCATCACTAAGGCAGCGGTTGAAGTCGGCACAACGCTCGGCGCAAAATTCTTAATTGCATTTACGCAGTCGGGTGATTCAGCACGCCGCATGTCCCGCTTGCGTTCACCGATCGCAATGTTGGCGATCACCCCTGAGGTCGCTACCTATAACCAATTGGCGCTCTCATGGGGCGTTGAGCCAATGATTTCGCCGATTGTTCAGCACACCGATGAGATGGTGATTCAAGTCGATACGATTTTGATCGAATCTGGTCGCGCTCAAAAGGGCGAGAACGTCGTAATTGTCGCCGGTGCTCCTCCTGGAATCCCAGGATCAACCAATGCAATGCGAGTCCACCGGGTTGGCGATGCAGTAGGTGGAGCGGCCGCGGCCTATCGGAGCTAGTAAGAACACGCTCGCGCTTATCCTGAATGAGCGTGATTTCGTTCTGGCGTGACCCCGAATTAGCCGCAGAAGTAATTCTCGTTATAATTCTGGCGTTCGCGAGAACACCAGCCTCGGTACTCCAACGGTAGAGAGGGCGGACTCAAAATCCGCACAGTGTCGGTTCAAATCCGACTCGAGGCACATGACAGATTCAGCCCAGACTTCTGCGAATAGCGGTTCGCGCTACCGCATCTTGGTGGCTGAAGATGAAGCAATCATCCGACTTGATCTTGTGGAAATGCTGAAGGAAGCCGGATACGAGGTCGTCGCCCAAGCAAGCAATGGGGTAGAGGCGGTTGCGCTGGCTAAGGAACAGAAACCAGATCTTGCAATTCTCGATGTGAAGATGCCCGAAATGGATGGCATCTCCGCCGCCGAACAGATTATTGATATCGCACCGGTGCTTATGCTGACCGCTTTTTCGCAACGTGAACTCGTGGACCGTGCTCGCGATGCCGGCGCGATGGCATATGTCGTGAAGCCCTTTGCGATTGGCGATTTGATTCCGGCGATCGAAATTGCAGTCAGCCGCCACACCCAAATGAAGGCGCTGCAGAGCGAAGTAGCAGACCTGCATGACCGATTGGAGACCCGGAAGGTGATTGATCGGGCGAAGGGGATTTTGATGCAGGCCCTGAACCTGAGCGAACCCGAGGCTTTCAGCTGGATTCAACGGGCCGCGATGGACCGTCGCCTCACCATGAAGCAGGTCGCACAGGCGGTCATTTCGCCAGACTCCGTTCCCGAGCGGTAGTCAGCCCTCCGTAGGGTTACGCAGCAGTAGGCGATAACAATCCGATAAAGCTTTGAAATCAGCTATTTGTGAGCGCAAATACGGGTCGGCCGCCGCCTGATTACGCTCGGTTTTGTTGAGTTAACCTTCCGTTCACCTGTACCCTTCTCCAATCCCCCCACGGGGAGAGCTGCGCAATGACGCGTTTTGCACAGCGATTTCACGCTAAAAATAATGAAAGGCAGTTATGAACCTAACAACAAAGCGCACCCTCGGTGCTGCTGCGGCTGTTGCCATCGTACTTGGCTCAGTTGTTGCAACATCAGCGCAAGCTGCTCCAAAGTCAGTTTCGATCGCATGGCAGAACGCCATCACCGGTCGTAACGCAGGCCTCGGTGCAGACGAGCTTCTCGGTGCAAAGACCGCTCTTTACGAGTACAACAAGACAAACCCAGCCGTCAAGGTAACTTTCGTTAACGAAGATGACGTCTCAGATGCAGCTAGCGCATCAGCTGTTGCTTTGAGCGAAGCTCAGAACCCTGCAATCGTTGGTGTTCTTGGATCATGCTGCTCCGGCGCAACCAAGGCATCATTCCCAGCATGGAAGTCTGGCCGTCTACCAATCGTGTCGATGTCTGCAACAAACGCAGATTTGACCAACCCAAAGTTGCCACAATCAAATGGCTTCCCATTCTTCCACCGCGTGGTTCCAACCGATGATCTTCAGAGCGTTGCGCTTGCACGTTTTGCAGTCAAGGGTGTTTCATCACCTAAGGTTTACTACATCGATGACCAGAGCACATACGGTTCCGGTCTTCGCGATTCCACAGCAGCTGCGTTCAAGAAGAACGGCACAACTGTTGTCGGTAAGGACACCATCGCAGCAGGTACCGCTGATTACTCTTCAGCTGCATCAAAGGTTGTCGCTTCAGGTGCCAACGTTTTGGTCTACTTCGGTTACTACTCTGATGCTGCAAAGTTGAAGAAGGCTGTTGACCTAGCTGGCTTCAAGGGGACTTTCGCTTCAGGCGACGGAACACTTGATAACGGCTTCATCACCCAGGCTGGTGCAGCTTCTGCAAACGGCACACTCATCACCGCTCCTACAGTTCCATTCGAGCTTGCTGCTTCTGCTGCAATCTTGAAGGACTTCACAGCAGCTACCGGTGAGGCAAGCCCAGCAGGTCACGCATACGTGACTGAGGCATACGATGCAACCAACACCTTCTTGCAGTGCATCACTGAAGGACACACAACACGTGCTGCGATTCAGAACTGCTTGCAGACCGAGACATTCTCTAGCATCAAGGGATCGAAGTTCACCTTCACCCGCTACGGCGATGTCACCGGTGGAGCTCCAGTTGGCGGCTTCGTTGTTAAGAACGGTGTACTTGCTTACTTGGGTAACGCTTAATACTTAAGCGGCTCTAAGCTAAGTAAAAATATGTAGTTGGGCGCACTTCTCGCGAGGTGCGCCCAATTCATATCTTCAGCAATTCCACTTCAGGCTCGTACTTTGTAGGACTCTTCGGTCCGTTGAAAGACAAGGGATTACATGAATTTTTCAGTAGTCGGAACTCAGTTTTTTCCGCTCTTAATTAATGGCCTAGCGCTTGGTTTTATCTACGTGTTGATTTCCGTCGGATACACCATGGTCTACGGCGTGCTCCGCCTTATTAACTTTGCAAACTCAGAAATCTTCATGCTGGGCACCTTCGCGACAGTCATTGTCACCCGCAACGTTTTTCACTTCACTATAGATACCCCCACCAGCCATGGTGGAAAGCTCATACTGATTCTGCTCTGCTGCCTCCTCGCGTCGATGGCAGTATCGGCGATTGCTGCTGTATTTGTAGAAATCATCGCTTACCGTCGACTCCGCGCAAAAGGTGCAAACCGACTCGGTTCTCTCATCTCGGCAATCGGCACATCCATTGTTCTTTCCGAAGCGGTTCGCCTGATGACCCATTCGTTGCCGGTCTCTGACCCACGCGTTTTGGCAAAATTTAATTTGTTTACTATCCACGGTGTTGGACTTCGCATCGATCAGCTCTTGGTCATCGTTTTCGGTGCCGCATGCTTCGTGGCGGTAGACCGTTTCGTGACGAAGACCCGCGTCGGAAAGGCAATTCGAGCCGTCTCGATGTCTGAAGAAAACTCCAAGTTGATGGGTATCAACCTCAATCGAGTCATCTCGATTACCTTCTTGGTCGGCGGTCTAGTCACTGGCGCTGCTGCCTTCATGTACGAAACCGTGTACGAGACCACTGTCTTTGACGTGGGATTCAATATGGGAATCGCGGCCTTTACCGCGGCGGTCTTGGGCGGCATCGGCAATCTTCGTGGTGCTTTCTATGGTGGAATCGCACTTGGTCTCGCTGAGGAATTCTTCTCGGCAATTCTCGGCACGCAATGGAAGGCGATTACGGTCTTCACCGTTCTTGTACTTGTACTTCTTGTCCGCCCTAATGGTCTGTTCGGCGAAGCCGTTCAGCAAAGCAGAGTTTAAGGAGTAGCCATGATTAATTTGCGCGATAAAGGTGCAGAAATCTGGGAAGGCTGGAATAAGCCAACCAGAACCGCATTTGCAGCAATCGTTATTTTCCTTGCCTTCCTTATCCCGTTTGCCGGAACTTTTCCGCTGACAAGTTTCTTCAACACTCCACTCGTTTCATTCCAGGCGATCTTGGTCTATCCGGTCGGCATGTACATCTTGATGGCACTCGGCCTGAACATTGTGGTTGGTAAGAGCGGCCTATTGGATTTGGGTTACGTCGCCTTCTTTGCAATCGGTGCATACACCGCAGCAATCTTCGGCACTAAAACGTCACTCAATATCTGGGAGATTCTGCCGCTTGGCATGGGCTTTGCAATGTTGGCTGGCGTATTGCTTGGTTTGCCAACGTTGCGTCTGCGCGGTGACTACCTAGCTATTGTGACCATGGGCTTTGGCGAGATCGTCCGTATTGCGGTACTCAACACCCCAGCTGATGGCGGACCTAACGGTATTCCTGGAGTGCCAAATCCACCTGCGCTTTTCGGTCAATCATTCGACTTACTCAACCAGTCTCACTTCTTCTGGCTCGTCCTCGTAATGATTTTGGCAGTGGTGTGGATGGTTCGTCGCCTTTCGGTTCGACGTCCCGGTCGCGCGTGGGAAGCGATTCGTCAGGATGAAGATGTTGCGCTCTTGATGGGTGTTCCTATCCTGCGCTACAAGATTTGGTCGTTCAGCATTGGTGCAGCCGTTGGTGGCGCAGCTGGTGTTATCTTCGCATCGCAACAGATGTTCGTTGCACCGCAGACCTTTACCTTCAACGTTTCGGTCCTCATCCTTTCTTGCGTCGTGTTCGGCGGAATGGGCAACATCTGGGGAGTTATCCTCGGCGCAACCATCTTGGCTTACATTCCAGAACGTATTCGTCAGATTGCTAACGCGCGCCAACTTCTCTTTGGTCTCGCATTGATCATCATGATGAATCTTCGTCCAGAGGGTTTGTTGCCACGTAAGAAGCGTGAGCATTTGTCAGCACAGGAGCGGGCAGACCTTAAGGCCACTCGTGCGGCGCTGAAGGCGAGTAAGAAATCCAACAGTGGGAAGGCGAGCAAATGACCCAAGCCAATCCAGAGAGAATTCTTGATCTGCAAGAAGTGACGATGCGCTTTGGTGGCGTATCGGCGCTAACCAAGGTCAACTTCCACGTCAATCGCGGCGAAATTGCTGCGCTTATTGGTCCTAACGGTGCTGGCAAGACCACAATCTTCAACGTGGTCACTGGTGTCTATAAGGTGACCGAAGGCGACATCCTCTTCAAGGGCAAGAGCATTGTCGGAATGAAGCGAAACAAGATCACCCAGGGCGGCATCGCTCGTACCTTCCAGAACGTTCGCCTCTTCGGTGACATGACTGCACTCGAAAACGTGATGACCGCATCTGATGTTCACAAGAAGTCGGGTCTCGTTTCTGCGCTCTTCGGCTTGCCACGCTCACGCAAAGAGGAGAAGGCAGATCGCGAGCGCGCGATGGAGATTCTTGAATTCATTGGCATCGCTAAGCATGCTGATCGTCTCGGCAAGAACTTGCCATATGGAGATCAGCGTCGGTTGGAGATTGCCCGTGCGCTCGGTACAAAGCCCGAGCTTCTCCTACTAGACGAGCCTGCAGCTGGTTTTAACCCAGCCGAAAAGGTTGCACTGGCTGAAACGATTCGCAAAATTCGCGATGCCGGCTACACCGTTCTTCTTATTGAACACGATATGTCGTTGATCATGGGAATTTCGGACCGAGTATCGGTTCTCGATTTCGGACAGAAGATTGCCGACGATATTCCATCTCGCGTTCAAAACGATCCAAAGGTTATTGAGGCCTATTTAGGAGCACCCGCTGATGCGTCTTGAAATTAACGACATCCACGTTTACTACGGCAAGATCGAGGCCATCAAGGG
>CAJAEK010000081.1 GCA_903938735.1 uncultured Actinomycetes bacterium
TCATGATCACCGAAACCACGCCAGGTCCTTCAATAACAACTTGTTCAATTCGCAAATTATGTGACAACGAACGGAATGTAGGAATCGCAGCTCGCCAGATAATGATCGCCGCAAATGCACCCACATAGAGCCCCTGCCAATACAACTTATTAAGCGGATGGCCAATAAACATCGGTCCGGTCAACACCTGGTGCATAAATGACAACGCAATTGCCAAATATGTGTACAAGTGAATAGTCCACCATGTCGTATACGACATCTTCGCGCGCGCCTTCTTATACGAAGTAATACCCGCAGCAGCAAAGAAAATAAAACCAACAAACGCAGGAAGCATCCATGGATAACGCTGAATCATTCGCCAGAGCTCTACGCCCAACTTTGCACGGTCATTCGCCGCATAACCCACAACGACCAACAAGACATGGAAACTAATCAAATACATCGACCATGGTCCGAGCTTGCGATGCCAGATCACCAATCGATCATGTCCCACAGAGCGTTCGACCCACGAAATACGCGAAACGAGAACGAGCCCCACAATCGCAAAGAACGATCCGAGCAAAGCCGCAATACGACTGAGCGACAAGACAATCGCATAAACCGAATTCCAGTCCGATTGCGTCGTGGTCTCAACATATAAAGCAACGGTCAGCCCAAGCCCAAGGCCCAAAACAATCGCGGCCCAATCGGCGTTATAGCGCTTCCCTAATGACATTGGTCAATCGAACCTTTCGAACCTGAGAGCCTCGTGAGAACCAGCCGGATGGCAGGTCTGAATCATCCCACGGATGAGTTACTTGAGCAGGCCCCTATACAAACTTTGATGCTTTTCAATCATGGCTGCCACTCCAAATTCCACAGAAGCACGTGCCACAGCCGCCGCACCAAACGACTCCCTCAAAGACGCAGAACCAACTAGCTTATCCAGTGCACCCACCAAAGCATCCACATCCTTTGACACCACAAAACCGGTTGATTCAGATTCGATCACTTCACCGTTAGATCCAACATCGGTACAAACCACAGGAACTCCAGCAAGCTGCGCCTCGATCAACGCAACAGGCATTCCCTCATTATCGGAAGTCGACAACGCAATATCCACGCCGCTCCAAAAGACCGATGCATCCGCCCACCCAATCACTGAAACATTCGACGGCGCAGCAGCACGAACTTCTTCCAACATATCCCCGCCACCTGCAACCACAAATGAAACCGATGGCATTCTCTTCGCAACTTCAATCATCAACAGCGGATTCTTCACAGACGTCACACGCGCCATCCATCCCACCAACACGCGATCGTCATCAACACCTAACCCACGACGCGCAATCGAACGCTCCACCCGCGGCAACGCATCCACTCCCGGTGCAATTGACACCCACGTGCCCGATGTACCCACTCCAGCAGCACGCAATTCAACTCCAACTTTCTTACCCACCGACACCAAGACATCCGTACGACCAGCAAGGAAACGTTCCGCAAAAGTAATCACAGACTTCTGTAATCCCGAGA
>CAJAEK010000082.1 GCA_903938735.1 uncultured Actinomycetes bacterium
CGTGTAACAACGGTGGCTAGTTCGGTCAAAATTTCACGAGCATCAGAATGCAGAACTGGCGCGTCGAGCGCAGCAACCGCTTGATCCGTTAAATCAGTGATGAGCTGCTCAAGTTCAGTGAGAGCGCCAGTGTCAGTGATGATGGAGCGGACGCGCTCTACATCGTCGTTCGACAGCGAGGGATTTCCTAACGCTTTGCTCAAGGTCGCAGCGCCAGTGGAATCAGTCTGGTCCAGTTTCTGGAAAGTCTTCGCCATCAAAACCGTGCGCTTGCCTTCACGAATATCGTCACCTGCAGGCTTGCCGGTCTCCTGCGGATCGCCAAAGACGCCCATGACATCATCGCGCAGCTGGAATGCCTCACCAAGCGGTAGGCCATAAGCAGAGTAAATTTTTTGGAGTTCGGCAGGCGCAGTGCTTCCCAGTGCGGCTCCAAAGTGGAGTGGTCGCTCAATCGTATATTTACCAGATTTATAACGCGCGACTTTGAGTGATCGTTCAACGCTTTGCGTGGCCAATGCGCCTTCATGAATATCGAGATACTGCCCAGCCATTAGCTCAATCCGCATCTCGTCATACATCGCCTGTGCTCGGATCAATGTTTCGGCTGCAATACCAGAGTTGTGGAGCGCCTTTGCCGACCAGATAAGGGCTAGGTCACCAAGCAGAATCGCCGCTGAAATTCCATATTGCTCCGCTGAACCTTGCAGCTTCTCCGATTTGTGCAGAGCTTCAAAGGCTCGGTGGATGGCAGGTGCGCCACGGCGGGTATCCGATCCATCCATCACATCGTCATGCATCAGCGCACAGACATGCACAAGCTCCAGCGATGCCGAAGCGTCAATGATGGATTGGTTGGCAGTAGCGCCAGTTCCCAAATATCCAACATAGGAAAAGATTGGTCGAAGTCGCTTGCCGCTATCGGTGATGAATTGATGCATCGCTTCGGCGACTGGATTGAGCTCTGACCCGATTGACCGCAGATATTCGCATTCGGCTTGAGAGAAGCGGGCGAGCGATTGATTGACCGCATCACGAATCTCAATCAAGCTGGGCTTACGGGTAAATTCCACGCGATAAGGGTAACCTGCAACCCTTATGTCAGCCATTTCAAAGAAAGAAACGACCTATTCGGTTGAGTTCTTTCCACCCAAAGACGATGCCGGGGTCGATCGGCTGTGGGGCGCAATGGATTCGTTGCACGAATTGGCGCCGGACTTCATCTCGGTGACATATGGTGCTGGTGGATCAACCCGTGACCGCACTATTCGAATCGCCACTGAAATTAAAGAGCGAACCGGGATTGATACGGTCGCGCATCTGACGTGTGTTGGGTCGACCCGGGACGAGCTCATTACGATTCTGCATCAATATAAAGCCGCCAACATTCACAGCGTTCTGGCTTTGCGCGGCGACCCGGTCGGTGGACCTTCATCGCCGTGGATGAGCACGCCCGGTGGATTGGATCACGCCGACCAACTCGTGGAACTTGCGCGCGATTTGGGCGGATTTGAAATTGGCGTAGCAGCATTTCCGGATGGTCATCCAGCCAGTGGTGGTGACTTTTCACGCGACATTGATGTCCTGCTGCGTAAGCAAGAACTCGGCGCATCGTTTGCAACTACGCAATTCTTCTTTGACGTCGCACGCTGGCAACAATTAGTCGATGACCTTGCGAAGCGTGGTTCAGAGTTGCCGATAATCGCAGGCATTCTGCCGGTCACCAACATCAAGCAACTCAATCGCATGGCAGAACTGGGAGGAGCGGCAATACCTTCCTCTATGACCGCTCGATTTGAAGCTATCGCCGATGACCCAGTCGCAGTACATGAAGTGGGAGTTCAGATTGCCACCGAACTCTGTCAAGAATTATTGGCGGCCGGCGTTCCAGGATTGCATTTCTATACGATGAACACCGCGAAAGCGACGATGGAAATCGCCCACAATCTTGGTCTGGTCGGTCGTGAACCGCGCTGATTTTTTCGCGCGCTGGAGTTCGCTCCATGGCGGCGCACCGATAACTGGTGTTGTTAAGGGCTGGTTATCTCTATCGTTCCGCTTCGCGCAGTTCTTTACGCGAATCCGGCTAACTCCTAATGCGCTGACTTTCGGTGGAATCGTGTTTGCTGCAGCGGCTTGGCCGCTAGCTACAACCTGGTGGGCTTTACCGCTCGTGATGTTTGCGCTCTTTGCCGATGGGTTGGATGGTTCGCTCGCTATTTATGGTGGCGTCGATTCGATTCGCGGGGCGTTGATTGATTCATTTGCAGACCGAGTTACCGAAGCCTTCTTCTTTTTGGTTTTCTATCGAATCGCGCCCACGGTGGCCTCGGCGCTCTTCCTGGCGTGGATTTTGAGCTTTACGCAGGAATACATTCGCGCCCGGGCCGGCGGCTTGGGAAACAAATCAACCGGTGTTGTCACGTTATCTGAACGCCCGGTTCGCGTAATTTTTCTCTTGGTAGCACTAACAAGCTTTCATATCAATCGAACGCTCCCTGAAGTATCAGCGTATATCTGGCTAGCAGTTCAAGTGATTGCGATTTCACAGCTGGTGCGTTACCAGCGTCAATCTATCTAACTATTTAACTCTCTTAAATTAAAGCGCCCGCCCAATGGATTCGGCAACGATTTCAGCGCTGATTCCCACAAGCGGCAATCCACCACCAGGGTGCGCGCTGCCACCAACGCAGTAGAGACCCTGCAGCGGCGATTTGTTAGAGGCCCGCAAAAAGGCAGAGCGCGCACCGTTGCTTGAGGTGCCATAGATAGAGCCACCCGGAGCGGCGACCGAGTTCTGCAAATCTAGGGGAGTCCGAAACTCCATCACATCCAGCCGCTCACTGACTCGGAGCCCCAACGCATCCAGCTTCGCGATTATTTTCTGGGCGTATTCCGCGCCACCAGTGCTCCAGTCATATCCGCTCACGGGATCATGACGTGGGGCGTTGATCAGTACAAACCACGATTCCTTCTGCGTCGCATCTGCTCCACGAACCATCGTGGAGTCGTTGGGCGAGCAGATATAGATTGTTGGATCCGTCACGGGGGCGTGCTCAGCGAAAATCTGATCAAATTCGCGATCGTAATCGTTCGGAAAATAGACGGTGTGATGCTTCATCGAGGGTGCAGCGCCCGCGATTTTTCTATTATCGAGACCGAGGAGCAGTGAAAATCCGGCCAGCGACTTCGTTGCTCGCTTTAACTTCTTCACCTCTTGCTGTGTGACGCGAAGCGTTGCGGGCAGGAGCGAGTTATAGACATATTCTGCATCGGCATTAGCGACGACGTAATCGGCTGTTATGGCTTCGCCACCGGCGAGCACGATGCCAGTCGCACGCTTTCCGTCCTGCGAGATGTGCGAAACCGGAGAATTGAATGCAAATTCAACGCCCAATGAACGCGCCCGTTCCTCGAGCGCAACCGAAAGCTGGCCGAGACCTCCCTTGATATGCCAAGCCCCAAAACTTGTTTCAATAAAGGCGATGGTCAGCAACACGGCCGGAACTTTTCGCGGATCAGAACCCGAATACGTTGCATATCGGTCCACAATCATCTGCAACCGAGGATCATCCACATATTTTGCGACGTAGGAACGGAGCGCGGTAAATGGCGCAATCGTCTTCAGGTCTGCCAGAAATCCTTTACGGCGCACCAGCTGGGGGATAGGAGCAAGTTCGGATTCAACAAATGGACCGCGCGATACATCCCACATTCGCTCCGCGCGTTGCATCAAGTGATGCCATTGGTTTGCTGGGATTTTTCCGAAGGCAGCTTCGATTCCATCACAGACTTTAGGGAGCGAGAGATTGGGGAAGGTGATGTGCGAACCATCAGCGAAGTGATAATCAAAAGCGGGATCAACTGGTTGAAGCTCCAGAATATGTTCAATTCGCTTGCCGGTCTTGAGAAAGAGATCGCGATACACCGCAG
>CAJAEK010000083.1 GCA_903938735.1 uncultured Actinomycetes bacterium
ATGTAGGGGAATGTCAGTGGCCTTAAGGAGAATACGGGCATGAGCATCTCCGAACTCCCCAACCGCAGCGGCAATGATCGCGGCCTAGTCAGCGCTGGCGCGGAGTTTGAACGCACACCACCACAAGATCTCGTCGCAGAACAAGGCGTGCTGGGTGGAATGTTGTTGAGTAAAGATGCCATTGCAGATGTTGTTGAAGTGTTGAAAGATCGCGATTTCTATCGCCCAGCACACGAACTTATCTACGATGCAATTTTAGATCTCTACGGTCGCGGCGAACCTGCCGATCCAGTGACAGTCGCGTCCGAGTTAACAAAGCGTGGCGATATTGCGCGTGCAGGTGGCGCGCCATATCTCCATACTTTGATCTCTTCAGTTCCTACCGCAGCTAATGCTGGTTACTACGCACGTATCGTTCGCGATCATGCAGTGATGCGCCGCCTTGTTGAAGCAGGAACAAAGATTGTTCAACTCGGTTTCTCTAAAGAGGGCGAAGTTGATGATGTCGTTGATCAAGCACAAGCTGAGATCTATCAAGTCACCGAACAGCGCACCTCTGAGGATTACATCAAGCTCGCAGACCTTCTCCCATCAGCACTCGATGAAATTGAAAGCATCTCCAAAGGAGTTACTGGTAGCGGCGTAAAGAGTGGCTTTAAAGATCTTGATGCGCTCACTAATGGTTTCCATCCCGGCAATATGATCGTTCTCGCTGCGCGTCCTGCAGTCGGTAAGTCAACACTCGGTCTTGATATTGCACGTCAGGCTGCCATTCACGATAACCAAGCTGTTGTTATCTTCTCGCTCGAAATGAGCGCCTCTGAAATCACGATGCGTATGTTGTCCGCCGAAGCGAAGGTTGGCTTGCAGAGCATTCGTACCGGTGGATTGAACGATGAAGAGTGGGGCCGGCTAGCAAAGCGCATGGGCGAAATCTCCAACGCGCCGCTCTTTATCGACGACTCCGCAAACCTCTCGATGATGGAAATCCGCGCGAAGGCTCGTCGTCTCAAGCAGCGCAATGATCTCAAGCTCGTGATCATCGACTACTTGCAGCTGATGTCATCGGGCAAGAAGGTAGAGAGCCGCCAACAGGAAGTTTCTGAGTTCTCTCGTAGCTTGAAGCTTCTAGCTAAGGAGCTCAACGTTCCGGTGATTGCTATCTCACAGCTCAACCGTACGCCGGAGCAACGTGCTGATAAGAAGCCTCAACTCTCTGACCTTCGTGAATCTGGTTCGATTGAACAGGATGCTGACGTTGTTATTTTGCTACACCGCGAGGATATGTATGACTCACAGATTCGCCAAGGTGAGGCAGATCTGATGGTTGTGAAGCACCGTAACGGCCCAACCAGAACGATTGCCGTCACGGCGCAACTTCACTTCGCTCGCTTCACCAATATGGCCGAGCCATACGCCGGTGGCGAGAACTTCGTCAAAGATAACTAGCTAGATTAATTACTTTGTAACAGGTGCCTTACCGATCGAGGTGAGGTAGGTGTTGTGTGCTGCCAAGATTGTTGCAGCCTCAGTGGACTTTGCGGATGCAATAGCTTGATCGCGAGCCGCAGCTGCTGCGGTACGAGCCGCAATGACTGCCTTCGCTGTGTCGCTTTTAGCTGTGGCGAATGCAGCGTTGGCTGCAGCGACAGCTGCCTTGTAGGTAACAAGTGCTGCTGCCTTAGACGCCTTAGGTGCGGCGGCATAAGCGTTCTTTGCATTCGTTAGCGCGGTTGTGTGCGTCATGGTTGCAGCCTCTACGGCTGCAATATGTGTTGAGTTAGCGGTCGCGATTGCACCGGTGAAGGTGGTGCGCGCCGCAGCAAGAGCGGAAGTAAGTGCGTTCTTTGCTGCTGTGCGAGCCGCCAAGTAGGTATTGAATGCTGCTTGATGTGCAGCAGAAGTATTAGGAACCGTTGCCTTGGTAGTAACGGTGTTGGTGTCCGCCAAAGCTGGCGTTGCGATAACTCCCGTGGAGATGGCGATGGTGATGGTGCTGATCTGAACTACCTTTGTGATTCTCATGGCTTGACCATCGCACCTAATGCTGTGAATAGATAGGGTCGAACTTGAGAGCTAGCTCTTAATTCACGGCTTAGAATTAGCAGGTGTTGAGGCGCCCAAAACAACGAGCACTGCTTATTCGAGCACTCGTGCTTGGTCTGCTTGCCTCAACGATCGCTGGAATTGGCTGGTCGCCGGCCGCTCAGGCTGCTTTTCAAACTTCTGGACTGATCGCGAATTGGATTCCGAGCGGACTTTCCAGCGGCTCCTCCACCTGGAGTGACGCCGTAAACAGCACATCACTTTCGCTTAGTAATACAACATACACGGGCAGCAATGGTGGGTACTTGGGATTCAATGGAACAAGTTCAAATGCCCACGCCACAGGTTTGAATTCAACGCCAGGCGCGACGATGAGCATGTTTTTTTGGATTAACGTTCCAGATTTAACGGCACAACGAGTGATTGAAAATGTTGCCCGAACACCTTCTAGTACCGTAAACGAGCAGCAGTTCAACATTACGACATCTGGAACCTTTAACTACTGGGACTATGACGGTACAAATATGGGTTTTAGTGGAAACTCAACCGGCGCAATTACCGCTAACACCTGGAACTACGTTGGTTTTGTTAAAAAACCTACTGGCGGAACTAACGCATCTTTGACTTTCTACATCAACGGCGCTTCGGCAGGAACTATCACAACCACGAATAGCGTTGCGGTCGGGTCTAGTGATTTCACCCTTGGATATGACTATCGAGATCACGTAAATTATTACAGCGGAAAGATTGGTCAAGCCTCAGTATGGAGCGCCGAGCTGTCGGCGGCGAATGTAGCCAGTAACTATGCGGCGACAAATGGCAATTATATAAGTCCATCGATTACAAGCAGCTCTTCCTCTCAATCAATTTATCTCACTCAGTCACTCAATTCCGTGACTGAAACAAACACTGGTGGAACGGCTACGTATTCAATCTCTCCAACGCTACCTAACGGCCTTTCGATTGATCCAAATAACGGCACGATCTCAGGAACGCCAACGGTTGCATCTCCATATACGAGTTACACCGTTACTGCCACGAACATTGCTGGCACCGCGACTCTTACCTTTAATTTGACCGTAACGCAGGCGGGTGTAGTTCTCACAGGGCCCGCAACAATCTCTTATAGACAAGCGGCGACGATTCAGGCCACACCTAATGGCGCTACGACGCTTGCCTTTTTTGCCAATGGAAAACGCATTCCGGCATGCGTGCGCATCGTTTCGAGCGGATCGATGGTGACGTGTTCGTTTAAGCCAGCGCTGCAAGGACCCAACTCTGTGTACGCAACGTTTTCGATATCAGGAATTACTGGTCGCTCAAACACAATAAACATCCGCGCAACTCCGCGCGGGACAACTCGCTAGTTAATCGGCTCTAACAAGCCTGTCTTGGTGTCGTAGATAGCGCCCATCACCTTGATGCCCTTGGCAAGCAGTGGGTAGGCCTCGATTCGAGTGATATCGCCAAGCAGAGCAGCGCGCTGATCCTTCACGGTGCGGATCTCAATGCCGCGGGTATCAACACCAGACTTCTCCATGATTGCTGCGTGAACTTCATGTTCTTCACCGGAAGCCATTCGGCAATCCGTATGTGGCATCACCAAGATGCGACTGACGTTGAGCAAGTGCGTAGCGAGAACCAATGTACGCAATACGTCCTCGGTTACACGGGCACCCGCGTTGCGAAGAATCTTTGCATCGCCCGATTCCATGCCGACAATATGCAACGGATCAATACGTGAATCCATGCAGGTCACGATTGCTAAACCCTTTTTTGCTTGGCCGGTTAATTCCTGAGCCTTGAAAGATTGAGCAAATTCTTTATTAGCGTTTAAGAGATCTGCGAAATTTTCCATGCCTGAACTTTACCCCGCGGTGGCCGAACGCGACCGGTCAGCCAAATAGATACCGACCAGTACTACAGCGCCACCAGTCAATTGAATGGCGTTGAAGCTTTCAGCCAGCCACCACCAAGCAAAGATGCCAGCAAAGATTGGCTCCAACATTCCGATCATGCTCGATGCCGATGCGTTCAAGCCGCGCAGCCCGGTCAGCACGCAGAAATACGGAACAACGGTGCCCATAACAACTACCCAGAGAATGAGCGCCCAACCAGGCAGGTGATGTCCGGCCAAGCGACCGTGCAGGTCAATCTGCTTGGACATGATTGCGAACGGGAACTTCCACCACGGGAAAGCAATTGCAAAACATAGCGCGGAGACACCCAAGCCCCAGACCATGATGACTTGGCTGGATCGCGTTTTACCTAGCTTCTCACCGAGTAAGAAGTACGAGGTAAGGGCGAAGGCGTCGAGCAACGCGAAAATCATTCCGATTCCGTTGAGCGTCAGCCCCTTCCAAACCTGGGCTAACAAAACCAATCCAACGATTCCGACCAACAAACC
>CAJAEK010000084.1 GCA_903938735.1 uncultured Actinomycetes bacterium
ACCGAGAACTTCTTTTGAGCGCTGCAAGAAAGCTTCGATACGACGGAAACCCACCGAAGATTCCTCTAACGCCTCGAATGAAAATTCCAACATTGACCGATAATGAGCTGAACCCAAATACCAACGAAGTTCAATGCCGCGAACGCGCTTCAATAATTCAACAACTTGAAGCGAATTGCCGAGCGACTTACTCATCTTCTCGCCCGCGGTGGTGACCCATGCGTTGTGCATCCAGGTGCGAGCAAATCCCCAACCCGCAGCCTCTGATTGTGCAATCTCGTTTTCGTGATGCGGGAAGATCAAATCCAAACCGCCGCCGTGGATATCAAATTCTTCACCGAGATAGGCGTGCGCCATCGCCGAACATTCCAAGTGCCAACCAGGACGGCCATCGCCCCATGGAGTTGGCCATGATGGATCATTTGGCTTCGCGGCTTTCCAGAGCGCGAAATCGCGTGGATCTTTTTTGTATGTCAGGTCGGCATCTTCAGCAGGCTGAAGGTCATCAAGCTTCTGGTTAGAAAGCGTCAGATATGACCTAAGTGAGCGAACATCCAAATAGACATCGCCATTGCCAGGCGCGTATGCGCTGCCGTTTGCAATCAAACGTTCCATCAATTGAATCATCTGAGTCACGTGGCCAGTGGCACGTGGCTCATACGTCGGTGGCATGACATTGAGAGCGGCATATGCCTCGGTAAAGGCGCGCTCGTACTTCATCGCGACCGCCCACCACGGAATCTCTTCGTGAACTGCCTTATGCAGAATCTTGTCGTCGATATCGGTCACGTTACGAATAAAAGTGACATCAAAGCCCGAAGCAATCAACCAGCGGCGCAAAATATCGAAGTTCACTCCGCTGCGAATATGACCGATATGCGGATTTGCTTGCACGGTCGCACCACAGAGATATATACCCACCTTGCCAGCGTTAATTGGCGTGAAAGGCGAGACGCTGCGAGTAGCAGTGTTATATAAATTGAGCGCGGACATTATCAAATTGTATCGGGCGGATTTAACGGCGAACAATCAGCGCGGTCGCGATTGCTGATATGCCCTTGCCTTCGCCTGTGAATCCAAGGCCATCGGTCGTTGTTGCGCTGACTGATACAACAGCGCCGCCTAACGCTTCGGATAATGCTGCTCGGGCTTCTTCACGACGAGCCGAGAGCTTTGGCTTGTTGCCAACGATTTGCACCGAAACGTTCATGATTGAAAAACCAGCAAGTCGAAGTCGTTGATGGGTCTCGCGCAAAAGCGTCTCGCCTGATGCGCCAGCGTATTTTGGATCCGATGTTCCAAAGTTGCTGCCGAGATCGCCCAGTGAGGCTGCCGCAAACAACGCATCACAGATTGCATGCGCAGCTACGTCGCCATCGGAATGTCCATCGACTCCCACAACATCAAGCCACAACAACCCGGCCAACCACATCGGCCGTGATGGGTCTGCTGAAAATGCATGCGCATCTGTTCCAACACCCGCACGAATATCTGTCGTCTCGGATGGCACCAAGAACCGGTGTGCATCGGCTAAATCTTGTTGGGTGGTAATTTTCAGCGCGCGATCTTCGCCGGCGATTACTTTCACATCAACGCCCAGCTCTTCGACTAAACCTGCATCGTCGGTTGCATCGCCACCAGCGGCATGAGCCTTCTCCAGAACAGAACGTACGAAACCTTGTGGGGTCTGAACCGCGCGCAGCTTCTCGCGGTCATAGGTCTTTGCGACATAACCTTTTTTGTCGACCTTCTTGATGGTGTCGGTGACGAGCATTGCCGGGATGACCGCCTTCTCGCCGGCCAGAAGCTCTGCAATAACTCGTGATGCTAAATCGGTGGATGCAAGCGACCGTGCAGCGTCATGCACGAGCACTAATTCAATATCGGATTCGAGCGCGGACAACGCCAACTTCACGCTGGCGCTTCGAGTCGCACCACCAGTGACAATCGTGACCGAATCACCAAAGAGATCCGTAAAGTTTTTCTCATGCCCAGCCGGGGCAGCGATGATGATTTGAGATGCGACTGGTGAAACAGCTGCGACCGCATGGGAAATAAGAGGTCGCCCGACCAGTTGTACTAGAGCCTTGGGCAGATTCGCCCCGAGTCGTTCACCCGAACCAGCGGCCGGGATGATGACTGCTGTCTTAGGAAGCGAGGACCTCGTCAAGGATTGCGCCGGCCTTCTCTTCATCGGTGCGCTCAGCAAGGGCAAGCTCTGAAATCAGAATCTGCTTTGCCTTGGCAAGCATGCGCTTTTCGCCTGCCGATAGACCACGATCGAGATCGCGGCGATACAAATCGCGAACAACTTCGGCAACCTTGATGACATCGCCAGAAGCCAACTTCTCAACGTTCGCCTTATAGCGACGTGACCAGTTGGTTGGTTCTTCGGTGTATGGCTGACGGAGGACGTTGAAAACCTTGTCCAAACCAGCGGAATCGACCACATCGCGAACGCCAACCAAATCGACGTTATCTGCTGGGACTCGCACTGTCAGGTCGCCTTGGGCAACCTTCAAAACCAAATAAATCTTCTCTTCGCCTTTAATGGTCCGGGTCTCAATTGCTTCAATGAGAGCCGCTCCGTGATGGGGATAAACAACGGTTTCGCCGACCTTAAATGACATTAATTTGGCCTTTCGATAGAAGCCAAGGATACCATTAGCCCCATGCCTCTTAAAAATCGTAAAAGCGCCTATTTAATAGCCATTTCAGCCTCTTTAACGCTGGTCTTGACTGGCTGTTCAAATGGTACAAACGCACCAACCCGCATGATTCGCCAAGTAACAGATGGCGTCGAAGGTGCTTCGGGCTCGATTAATGCACGCGATATCTTGATCGTGGCACAACCAGATGGCAGCGGAGTTTTGGTCGGAACAATTATTAACGAAGGCGCGTCATCCGATGCAGTCACTGCAATCAAGGTGAATTCCATCGCTGTAACTTTCGGCAACAAGAACCTTGCACTTGCTCAAAATGCACCTGTTGTTTTCGCTGGCGATTCAGCAACGAACTCGGGTGTTGTTGCAGGACTTAATGCAAAGCCTGGAACCCGCGTTCCGCTCGAAATTGATTTCGCAAACTCGGCGCCTATTCAGCTTTCGGCACTGGTCCGCGAGAAGGCTGATATCTACGCCAACGTGGGTCCAGCAGCGCCGGCTACCGTGTCAACGTATCCAGCTAAGAAGTAACTAAGCCTCGAACTTATAACCGAGCCCGCGTACGGTCTGAATCAAGACCGGGTTGGCTGGGTCTACTTCAATCTTCGCGCGCAAGCGCTTGATGTGAACATCCAAAGTCTTGGTATCTCCGAAATAATCGCTGCCCCACACTCTGTCGATTAATTGAGTGCGAGTAAGTACTCGGCCAGAGTTGCGCATCAAGAATTCCAGTAATTCAAATTCTTTTAGCGGAAGTGGCACAGTCTCGTTCTTGATGGTGACCAGGTGACGCTCTACATCCATGCGGACCGGGCCGGCAGCAATAATTCCATCGGTACCGACTTCGCCATCATCGCCTTGGCGACGCAATACCGCGCGAATACGAGCAACGAGTTCGCGCGA
>CAJAEK010000085.1 GCA_903938735.1 uncultured Actinomycetes bacterium
AACGACAAGGCCGCGCGCGCTGGAATGGCAGCTGGTTCCATGATGGCTGGACTCACCATGAATATCTCGGACTGCACGGCAGAGCACTCATTAGGCCAAGCAATTGGTGGCTTAAAGCATGTGCCGCACGGATTGACGATTGGTTTAGTTCTCGCTGAAACCCTGACTCGCGAAGCGCGCGTCGTGCCAGAGAAGATGGAACGCGTTGCCGATGCAATGGGTGTTCCAGATGATGGATCAAAGGATGGCTCACGCGCAGTAAAGGCCGTCTCCAAGATTCTTGCCGAGCTCAATTTCCCAGTGCTCTCCAGCCTAGGTTTTGTCGAAGGCGATATCGACAACTTGTCGAATATTGCACTCGAAGACTTCTTCATCACCATGGCCCCTAAGCCATGGAGCAAGCAAGAAGTTGTTGATGCCTTTATGTCTGCGCTCAAGCTTGAAAAGCGCGTTGCGTAATAGATGCCGCATTACAAAATAGCAATTGTTGGAGCTGGCCCCGCCGGCTACTTTGCTGCCCAAGCGCTGCAGAACTCACAGAGCGATGAGCTGACTTTTTCTATCGACATGATTGAACGCCTGCCCACTCCATGGGGTTTGGTTCGCTCTGGTGTTGCCCCTGATCACCCCAAGATTAAGACAGTCGCGAAGGTGTTCGAGAAGATTGCAGTGGAACCGAACTTTCGCCTCTTCGGAAATGTTGAACTCGGTAGAGATATTCAAGTTAACGATTTGATCGAGAGATACGACGCCGTTGTGATGGCGACCGGCTCTGCTATTGGTAAGAAGTTGGGCATTTTTGGAGAGAATCTCAAGAACTCAATTTCTGCCGCCGAATTTGTCCCTTGGTATAACGGACATCCAGACTATGCGGATTTCGATATGGACCTGTCGGGCAAGGTTGCAGTCGTGATTGGCGCAGGCAACGTGGCGATGGATTGCGCACGTATGTTGGCGCTTGATCCCACAGATTTAGATCCAACCGATACGGCGGACCACGCACTGAAGGCCTTACACGAAAGCAATATTCGTAAGGTTTATATCTGTGGTCGTCGCGGCCCAGAACATGCTGCATTCACCGCGCCAGAACTTCGAGAACTTCCAAAGTTAGAACATACCGATGTCCACATGGATGCGATGGTTATTGCCGATGCGCATGCGCGGGCGGCCGCAAAGGGCGAAATCGAGAAGCATCTGGAGAGCAACCTGGAGGCAATGCGTTTAGTTGCTGAGACTCCAAAGGACAGCAACGAACGCGAATTAATCTTCCATTTCTTGGCGGCCCCGAAAGAAATCAAGGGTGATGGAAAAGTCCAAGAGATTGTCTTTGGAATTAACGAGGTAGAGAACGACGCGATTGTCGATTCGGGCAAGACCTTCGCCATTGAAGCAGACCTTGTTATCTCCGCCATTGGATATGAATCAGAGCCCATCGCTGGCGTTGCTTTTGAAAAGGGCAAGATTTCAAACCTGGATGGTCGCGTTCCTAACACCAATGTCTACGCGGTTGGCTGGGCAAAGCGCGGACCTTCTGGTGTCATCGGTACAAACAAGAGCGATGCTGCAGATGTCGTGAAATTGTTGATTGAAGATTTGAAGTTACCGAAAGCAACCGGTGATATCACCGAGTTATTGCCCACGGGTCACGAGGTAGTTACCCAAGAAGTATGGCAGCGCATCAACGCCGCCGAAGTCGCTGTTGGTGAAACACAAGGCCGCCCCCGCGTGAAAGCGACCTCCATCGCAGCTTTGCTGGGTTTGGGCAAGGCTTAAAAGCCAGTTATACTTCACACCTCCACCGGCGCTTGTAGCTCAACGGATAGAGCATCTGACTACGGATCAGAAGGTTAGGGGTTCGAGTCCCTTCAAGCGCACAAGACAAATTGATTGTAATTTCACTGACCTGGAATCCGCAGGCTAATCGTCGCAATCCGAGTGTAAAAATTGTCACCGCGGGCTGCGATATGGGTCTAAAGTGAAAGTAGCGCTTTCGCGCTTTTTAACAATTCAATAGTGAGGCTGGTAGACGTATGAAAATCTCAAAGAGGATGCTTGTCGCACCTTTAATTGGTGCCGTAGTCATAGCTTCGGGAGCGTTTATCGTTACCAGTGCCTCTCGCTCTGCTGCCGCAATCGTTGGCCTGAACATGGGAACAAGTTCGACGTACGGCGTTCTCGCAAGCAGTGCAATCACGAGCGCCGCTAATAGTGGAATTTCAGGAACTGCTGGCGGTGACATCGGAGTTGGTGGCGCAACTGCCCATACTGGAGTTATTAGTTATTCGGGTACCGAAGTCCTGGGCGGAATTTCCCTGACCGCCCTCACCGATGCACAAAGTGCTTTTAGTGATGTGCGAACGTCTACTTCAGTTGGCGTCGAACTCGGGGGAACCACTCTCACCCCAGGCGCCTATTCAAATGGAACACTAGGCATCACGGGAACTTTGACGCTCGATGGGCAAGGTAACCCCAACGCGGTCTTTATTTTTAGCACCGCATCCACATTAATTACAGCGGCGAATAGTTCTATCGCACTGACAAATGGTGCTCAGGCCTGCAATGTTTTTTGGCAAGTGGGAAGCTCTGCAACATTAGGTGCTTCATCGACTATGGTCGGACACGTCATTGCTTCATCAGCGATTAGTACTGGTGCGTCAACAAATGTGAACGGTCAATTGATTGCCCTCACAGCGGCAGTAACGTTGGGCGGAACAACAGTAGTTAACAACGGATGTGCGTCGGTTCCCGCTGCTCCAGTATCCCAACCGGACACCAGTCCGAATCAAGCCAATTCCATTTCTGCTGCGGCTCCACTTTCCGGACCGACTACCGGTTTGAATCGTCTGATCATCAATGGGGTTTTTAACACAACTCAATGTCCTATCGTTGGAATCTTTGTCGGTTCTACTCGGCTTGCTGTGGGTTCTTGGATTGAAACGCCGAACTCGGTCACATTTCTTATGCCCGCACATTCTGCAGGAGTTGTTCCAATAACTATCTATGACGGCTGTGTTCCTGTATTGAAGCCGATTTCATATACATATGTCTCTTCAACGCCGGCGAGTGATACTGCCGCCAGAGGTGTACTTCATATTATTAAAGTAGTTATTAATAACCATTCAGGTACTTCCGTTGCGGCCAACTTCAATATCATCGTACGTCAAAATGGAAAGCCAGTTCCACTGAGCCCTGCGCCTGGCGTTAGTGGTGTTGGTTGGGCACTAAGTTTGGCACCAGGGAGTTATGATCTTTCCGAGGTTCCTACCCCTGGATATCGTGGCGTCTGGTCAGGTCCAATCACATCAGGTGGCCGAGTAGTGATAACTGCAAATCACGATATCTCTGTTACGCGCACAAATTACGACATGGGAGTTAAGGCGTCTTCAACTCCTACCCCAACTCCATCAGCGATGCCGTCTACCTCTGAAACTCCCAATGGCACTGTAAGTGGCGGACTCCTTCCAAAGACGGCGACGAACTGGGGTAACGGCTTGATGGTGGGCGGAGCTCTTATTTTCCTTGGAGCTATTTTCTACGAGATACGAAAGCATCGCCTCACTAAGAAGAACTAGTGTCGCACCGACACAAGCGTTATATCTTGGTCGCCATTCTCTCTGCAGCATTAACTGCAGGGGGTCTGGTGACCTCGGGATACGCGGGATATCGCATGTGGTCCGCGAGTCGCGTTGATGGGGTGGATTACCTACCGGGAATCAATCATTCCCTCTTAGAACAAGTTGCTGCTTTGGCGTCGAACAACTCCATGCCGCCCGAAGGTACCTATTTAGGCACAATTTCGATTCCCTCGCTTGGTAAGACAATCAATATTTACCAGGGGACAACTAATGTGACATTAGCCAAAGGAGTTGGGCACTATAAGCGAAGTGTGCTCCCGGGAGTTAGCGATAACACTGTTCTGGCAGGACACCGAGACACAGTTTTTTCACATTTAGGAAAAGTAAAAATCGGCGAGCGAATTACTATCATCACGGCTAACGGTAGATTCATTTACCGAGTAACCAAGAAAAGAATTGTAAAGGCCAACGATCGAACAGTTATCGTGCCAACAAAGATGGGCACTTTGACCCTTTCTACCTGCTATCCCTTTATTTACTTCGGGAATGCGCCAGATAGATATGTAGTCTCAGCGGTACTTTTATAGTCTTTTGAAATTTGTGCACGGCCGATCGACTTAGGACTCTTTAAGGGTTAGAATTCCATTAAAGGGAAAAGTTAACCCTGGGTCGAACTTGGAGCGTGTATGAAAAAGGCGTCTGCGACAAGTTCGCAATGAGCGAAACTAGGCTCAAAGAAAGTAATTCAGAAAAAAAGAGACCACCACCTCTCTCGCTTTTAACACTTTCGTTGGCTCTTGTTGTTTTAGCCTTATCGATATTCTGCCTAAATTTGGCGGGTCGTTTGAAGTCCGCCAACGAACTTGCCGAAATAGGCGGATCCAAACTGGTGACGAGTAGTGAACTAATCAAACTCGTGGCGGATCGAAAACTAACCGTCTACTGGGCGGGAAATTTACCAAACTCTAAATATCAATTGAATGCGCTCAATCTGGATCAAATAACGCTGAGCTACTTTCCGACGGCACAGACTCTTGTTGGAACCAAGCCAAACCTTTCTATCGGAACATATCTTTCAAAAAATTCCTCCGTTGCCGTGCAATTGGCTATGCGCTCAACGGGAAATATCGGAGTGCGAACACCTGATGGTGCCAACGCTTACTTTTCTCGTACAAATCCCAACGATCTATTTGTAGCACTGCCAAAAATTGACGCCGAAATAGAAATTTATGCGACAAAGCCTGGAGGGGCGCTAGCCCTGCTCACCAAGCCGGGACTCATCCGCCGGATTGGATCAAAGAATGATTAAGAAATTCCACATTTCGCATACCGTGTTGGTAGTCAGTGTTGCGTCACTTCTAATTGGAACCGCAAGCGCGTTGTATGTCTACCGTGAAAACATTTCACCAACCTCGACCCTTATTAACTCTGTCGCAAAAAATATTGTGGCGTCTGGTCAATGTAATGTTCCTGGCACCGCCGGAACAGACGGTGTAAATGGAACAAACGGCACTCCTGGACTCAAGGGCGCGACCGGTGCAAAAGGTGAAGTGGGAGCAACAGGTGTAAAAGGCGATACCGGAGTTTGCAGTCTCTCCACGTTGCAGAGCGTTGCCACCAACATCATTCCGGCGCAGGATAATTTTTATTCACTTGGTTCGCCGACTTACCGTTGGAAAGATATTGAAGTTGGGCCAGGAACGATTTATATCCAAGACCAAACCAGTGGGAAGCAAGCAGGTCTATCGGTTCAAGCAGGAACGTTATTGGTTGACGGGGCGGACTCACTCCGTATTGGAAATAGTCAGTTAACTGCAACAGGTTTGAAGTCTTTGGATCCAAATGCCGACATCACAATCGGGCAACTCGGCGACCAGGGTTATCTATCTACTGCCCGCGGAATTAAATTTCCAGATGGCTCTATTCAATCATCAGCAAAAATTGGTTTAACGGGTCCAATTGGACTCACTGGTCCACAAGGTGGTGCCGGGCCGAATGGTGCCCAAGGTCCACAAGGAGTCGCTGGTCTCAATGGGACACCCGGTGCCCAAGGTCCACAAGGAGTCGCTGGTCCGCAGGGAATCCAGGGTGCACAAGGAGTCGCACTCTCTATGAAAGGCTCCTACCCAACTATGGCTGCATTTCAAAGTGCCGCTCTAGTTGGCTCCGGCGGTGATGCATGGTTGATTGCTGATGATGGATCACTCATGGTTTGGAATACCGGTACAAATATGTGGGACAACGTTGGTCGATTGCAGGGACCTGCTGGTGCCCAAGGGTTGCAAGGCCCACAAGGTATTCAGGGCATCCAAGGTATTCAGGGAATACCAGGACCCGCTGGCGCGCAAGGAATTGAAGGAGTTCCGGGCGTAACCACCCTTGGTGATTACGGATATTTCTATTCAACCGTTACCCAGCTGACTAGTTGCACCGGAACGTACCCAACAAATGTTTGTGTACCAACGCCTCTTACTTATGACACGACTGACTCGTCTCAAGGCGTTTCAATTACGAATGGATCAAGAATAACTTTTGCGCACGCAGGTCGCTACAACATTGGTTTAAATGTGCAGACTCGAATTATCCTTTCGAATCCAGCAAGTGCGAATGTTGATATTTGGTTAGCTAAAAGTGGAGTTAATGTTCCCTTTACCGACACCTCGATTTACACCGATAAATATTATAAAAAGGACTCTGCAACCTGGAATTTCATCGTTAATGTCACTGACCCGGCAAATGATTACTATCAAGTGATGTGGGACGATTTTGCAGGAAACTCGGCCATGTGGGCTGAAGCGGCCAAAACGAATCCGGCGATTCCAGCAATCCCTTCAGCTCGTTTAGCGGTCAGCCAAGTCGGATAATCGCAAGCGCGGGTCCTTTGAAATGTGATATCATTTGATATCACATAGGAGGATTACGTGGCCGATCTACTCATTAGGGATTTGTCCCCCGAAGTCTTGAATGCGTTGGATGAGAACGCTCGCGCAATTGGCATTTCGCGGAGTGAATATGTTCGCCGTAAGTTGATGCAAGAGACTGCATCCGGCCAAGAATTGTGTACCGAGCTCCACCTAAAGAATCTGCTGGATATATTGCCTGACTTGGCGGATGAAAGCATTATGGCCAACGCATGGCGGTAGACCGCTGGTTAATCGATAAGTCCGCGCTGGTTCGTTTGGGCGATACTAAAGATGCGGCTTCGTGGGCTCAGCGCATCAATGATGGCCAGGTGTACATCTCCTCGATAACGAGGCTAGAAATCGGCTATTCCGCACGATCACTCAAAGATCTTGAAAAGTCATTCTCGACGCTGCCGTTATCAAAAATGCGCATTGAATCGTTAAGTCCAACAATTGAGGACAGAGCCTGGGATGTATTGCGGCAGCTCGCGCGCAAGGGCCAACACCGGGCGCCCTCTCTGCCAGATTTACTAATCGCAGCTACTGCGGAGAAGCACGAGATGACGCTGCTGCACGTGGAGAAGGATTTCGACCTTATCGGCAAGGTGACCGGGCAGGCGGTAGAACGACTGCGGTATTAAATGCCCCGCATGAAAGCTACCTCGGTCGCTGCACTTTTGTTACATTCCCGCAATCAAAAAACGTCCCAATTTTCGAGGCCTTTTGCTAGCCTTTTGCGATGACAAACCCTTCTGTAAAGATTTCTAAAGATCAACATATCTGGAAATACGAAGCAGATATGAAGCCAGTGGTTTCGGTCGAGCCAGGCACAATTATCGAGATTGAAACCTGGGATTGCTTTACTGGCCAAGTTCAAACCCAAGAGGACACACTTCTCACTCTTGATATGAAGCGCGTGAATAGCGCTACAGGTCCTATCGAAGTTCTTGGTGCGGAACCCGGAGATTCACTTTCAGTTACTTTGATTGATATCCAACCGGGTCCTAAGGGCGCAGGAATGGTGATCCCTGAATGGGGTCAATTGATCGACAAGGCGAGTGCTCCTCAAACTCGAATCTTTAACGTCAAAGATGGTGTTATCACCATGGAATCAAATGGCGTTACTTTTCCCACTCGACCTATGTTTGGTGTGATTGGTGTCGCGCCTGCT
>CAJAEK010000086.1 GCA_903938735.1 uncultured Actinomycetes bacterium
ATCGCTCGTCACGACGTTGCGGTCTTGGTCGATAACGTCGACATCGCAACCATCAGCGCTATTCGGTACGCCCGCAGTCTCAACCCACGCCATCTCACCGCGGTTCACTTCGTGATTGATGATCAGCGCGCGGATCAAGTATCAAGCGCATGGAAATCAAACCCTGGCTTATCCGATGTCCAACTAGAACTTATTGATTGCCCTGATCGCCGCTTGCCCAACGCCGCGGTTGATTACGCAATCCGCGCCACCGCAGCCAAAGAAGTAGAACTCACCTTGTTGTTGCCTCGTCGTTCATATTCCGGCGTACTCGGTCGCGTTTTGCATGACCGGACCGCTGAAGCGATTGCTGCGCCAATCTCGCAGCTGGATCGAGTAGTTGCAACCATCGTTCCGTTCGATGTCGAAAAAATTATCTCGGGTCAAGCCGTTGCTGTTCATGATGATCATGCCCGCATCGAAGCGGCACCAACCAAGATTGTGGAAGCACAAGTCGCGCCAACGCCGAGACCGAAGCCAACAACAGCTGAGACTGGGCCAATTAGCCACTACGCCGAAGATGTATTTCCCATCGGCGCCGCAACATGGCGCAAGCGCGCGCACGTGCGTGGGCACGTCACATCTATTCGCACTGCACCTTCGGGTGGATCACCAAAGGTCGAGGTCGAGATCTGGGATTCCACAGGCGGAATAACGCTTCAATTCCTTGGTCGCCGCGATATCGCTGGTCTTGAAGTTGGCTCAACCGTCTGTGCTGAAGGAATGGTCGGCGAAGATAATGGTTCGTTGACGATTCTTAATCCATCGTACGAAATTATTATTTAAAACTGGCGGTGGCGGTGGGATTTGAACCCACGGTTGAGTTTCCCCAACACACGCTTTCGAGGCGTGCTCCTTAGGCCGCTCGGACACGCCACCACGGGTGACGATACCAGCGCTTATTTACGTCCGCGAAATTTCTGAAAGAACTCGTTCAACACCGCAGCGCACTCTTCTTCTAATACGCCAGCGATAACTTCGGTACGATGTGGTGAGCGTGGGTCACGCAAGACATCCCACACTGAACCAACCGCTCCTGCCTTTTCGTCCCATGCACCAAAGACGACAGTTTTGATTCGTGATTGTGCAATCGCGCCCGCGCACATCGCGCACGGCTCTAACGTCACAACCAAGGTGTGATTATCCAATCGCCAATCCCCCGCAAGCTCTGCTGCTTCTCGCAACGCAACTATCTCTGCATGCGCGGTTGGGTCATGGTCGACTTCGCGTCGATTGAATCCCGATGCCACTTGGTTGCCGTGTTCATCCAGAATGATTGCACCAACCGGAACATCATCGCTAGCTAACGCTTCGTGCGCAACCTCCAGCGCAGAACGCATCGCGTTCTCATATTTATCGAGCACTTAATTAATCCAAATACTCGGCGAGTTCTTCACCAAAACCAAGTCGCGTAGCAATCGCATCAATTTGTTCATCCGGAAATAGATCAACGTCATGAGAGATTGCTTCGATCTCCATCTCATTCATTCCTAAATCTTTAAAGAGATCAATATCCCCACCAGGTTGTGGTTCGTCATCTTCTTCAGGGAAAGGAAGGTCGAGTACATCCAACAAGTCGGCGGCGATGTCGTAATCCGCAGCATAAGTAACGTCGCTAATCATCATTTGCAAATGTGTGCCAAGCGAACGAGCCGCAATAAAGAATTCTTCATCGATTGCAATTAGAGCAACCGCGCCACCATTTGTTCGTTGGCTTTTAAGTTGATCAATAATTCGAGTGAGGTCACGGCAATCAGCAAGCTCGGAGAGTTCCCAGCGGCCATCTTCGTGCCACGCGATGACGCCAAAGTCTGAACCGCCGTCATCCGCTGATTCCACTTCGTCCTCATCTTTCATGTGTCCATGGTGACACTATTCACGCTGTCACACAAGGCTGGATTTCAGTAAAGTGGCGGCATGAAGATTCACGTCGCGGACCATCCGCTGATTTCGCACAAGCTGACCGTGCTTCGCGACAAGAACACGAAATCGCCAACTTTTCGCCAGCTGACAGAAGAGCTCGTGATGCTGCTCGCCTACGAAGCAACGCGGGATGTAAAGACAACCTCCGTCGAGATTGTTACTCCGGTTTCACCCACCCGCGGTGAAGTTTTAGCAAAGCCTCGTCCAGTCGTTGTCCCAATCTTGCGCGCAGGTTTGGGAATGCTCGAAGGTATGACTCGATTGATTCCCACCGCTGAAGTCGGTTTCTTAGGAATGGTCCGCGACGATGTGACACTGCAGGCTTCGACGTATGCCAATCGTTTGCCTGAAAATCTCACGGGTCGTCAGGTCTATATCTTGGATCCGATGCTTGCTACTGGCGGAACGCTGATTGCAGCAATTGAATATTTGATGGAGCGCGGCGCGCACGAAATTACCGCTATCTGCATCTTGTCTTCGCCCGAAGGCGTTGCAGCGCTAGAAAAAGTCGTCGATGCAAAGGGTTTGAACGTCACGCTGGTGACCGGTGCCCTTGATGAGAAGTTGAATGAAAAGGGCTACATCGTTCCTGGTTTGGGCGATGCTGGCGATCGACTATACGGAGTGGTGTAACACATGGCATCAACAAGTCCTGGATACGGAATCACCATCCGCGTTGAGGGTGCTCCACATACTCAACCGGTAGCAGAAGTAACCAACGCGATCATCGCCGCCGGCGCAACCATCACTGCGCTCGACGTTGTTGAATCTAATCTCGACAATATTGTTATTGACGTAACCTGCGATGCCCGCGATTCTGATCACGCCGACGCAATCTCAGCCGCGATTTCTACAAATTCTGAACTACATGTTCGCAAGGTCAGCGACCGCACCTTCTTGTTGCACTTGGGTGGAAAAATTGAAATTGCATCCAAGGTTCCGCTCAAGACTCGCGATGATTTATCTCGCGCCTACACACCTGGCGTTGCTCGTATTTCACAAGCAATTGCAAAAGATAAATCTGATGCGCGCCGACTGACCATTAAGCGCAATACTGTTGCGGTAGTTACAGATGGTTCTGCAGTCCTTGGCTTGGGAAACATTGGCCCAGAAGCTGCGCTGCCAGTAATGGAAGGTAAGGCCGCACTCTTCAAGCGCTTTGCCGATATCGACGCCTGGCCAGTCTGTTTGGATACGCAAGACGTGGACGAGATTGTCCGCACCGTCCAAATCATCGCACCGGTCTATGGCGGTATTAACCTTGAAGATATTTCAGCGCCGCGGTGCTTTGAAGTCGAACGTCGGTTACGTGAACTTCTTGATATTCCAGTCTTCCACGATGACCAACATGGCACAGCAATTGTCGTTCTCGCTGCTCTGACTAATGCGTTGAAGCTAGTGAAGAAGGACCTTGCGACCGCTCGCATCATCATGAGCGG
>CAJAEK010000087.1 GCA_903938735.1 uncultured Actinomycetes bacterium
ACTTTCCACTGCTTGTTTAGCGGCGTCAAAGGCAACTGCAGCGGGATCGCCATTCGGTTTACCGGTTACTACTGGAATCTTTAGGCGATCGCCCCAGGTCTGTAATTGATCGATGGCAGCAGCACGAAAAGTGTCGGCCGCAGCAAGAACAACGCGCTCACCGGTTGCATGTAAATGCGAAGCGAGCTTTGCGGTCGAGGTGGTCTTGCCAGTGCCGTTAACGCCAACAATCAAAATCGTGACAAGTCGATCGGCGTGAAGCGCCAATTCGCGCGGCGCGATGCTCAGCCAACCCGAGAGCGCGGTTGTTACCGCTGATTCGATTTCTTCGCCCTTGACCTTGCGGGCAATTGCCAGAATCTCTTCGGTGTTCGCTGCGCCTAAATCAGATTCAAGTAATGATTGTTCAATCTCTGCCCAATCCGCAGCCGAGACCGATCCCCCAAAGGGGTTCTTGATTTTGGCTACGAGTTTGCTGAAGAGCGCCACGAGGTGTGCCGAAAGTTAGGCGTTGACTTCAGATTCGCGAAGTCGTTGCGAGATAACCTCGGATACGCCATCGCCACGCATTGTTACGCCATACAACGCATCCGCAATTTCCATGGTGCGCTTCTGGTGGGTAATCACAATCAGCTGCGACTTCTCACGAAGTTCTTCGAAGACGCCAAGCAGACGTCCAAGGTTGGTGTCATCCAGCGCTGCCTCAACTTCATCCATTACATAGAACGGACTTGGACGAGCTTTAAAGATGGCAACAAGCAGCGCGACAGCAACGAGCGAACGCTCGCCACCCGAAAGCAAAGAAAGACGCTTGACGCGCTTGCCTGGTGGACGCGCTTCAACATCGACGCCAGCATTCATCATGTCTTCTGGGTTAGTCAGGATCAAGCGGCCATCGCCACCAGGGAAGAGTCGACCGAAGATCGCCTCAAATTCGCGTGCGGTATCTGTGTAAGCCTCTTGGAAGATTTGCTGAACCTTGTCATCAACTTCTTTGACGATGTCCAAGAGGTCGCGCTTAGTCTTCTTCAAATCTTCAAGCTGCTCGGCCAAGTAGCGCAGACGCTCTTCCAAGGAGGTGTACTCCTCGAGTGCTAGCGGATTGATCTTGCCCAGCATATTGAGCGAACGCTCTGCTTGGATCAAACGCTTCTCTTGTTGATCACGGCGATACGGAATTAATTCGCCCGGTACGAAATTGCCTTCTTCATCTTCGACGAAGGTTGGGACATCGTTCGTTGGACCGTACTCGTTAATCAAAGTAGCGACATCCACGCCGAGTTCTTCCACCGCACGTTGTTCAAGTTGCTCGATGCGCATTCGTTGTTCGGCGCGAGCGATCTCGTCGCGGTGCACGCTGGAGGTCAACTGATCAAGTTCGATTGCGAGTTCGCGACCGCGGCCACGAACTGCCAAGATTTCGCCTTCGCGATCGCTACGGGCAACTTCTAGCCGCTCGCGCTCTGCAGCGGCCTTGCTGATGGAGACTTCAATCTGAATCAGGGCTTCGTACGCAGCATCTGCAACAGATTGCGCGGTGATCGCAGCAATGCCACGTTGTTCACGACGAGCAATCGCTCGTGATGCGGATTCCCGCTCGGCGTTAGCTGATTGTTCAAGCGTGAGCGCGCGTTGTGCCACTGCAGCTACTCGCTCTTCAGCAGTGCGCAGCGCCAGCCGTGCTTCAACTTCGCTCGAACGAGCGGCAGAAACTTGTGAGCGCAGATCTTCCAGATGAGTCATATCTGGCTCTGCTGGTTCTTGCTGTGATTCAAATTGGGCAATCGCTGCCGCTAAATCGCGCTCATCCGAGGTGCGTTGTTCAGTTGCTTCTGCCAGCGAAGCAGCCAGGCGCTCAACTTCGGCCTGTGCCGACTTCACGTTCTGACCCGCAACCGCCATCTGCTCGGCCAGGCCGGACATCTTGGCATCGGAATCATTGAGCTTGGAGAGCGCAATCTCGAATGCTTGCTTCTTGGTTGCTACTTCTTCAGTGAGGCGAACGAGCTCGAACTTCAAGCGTTCGGATGCTGCTACGAGATCGCGAAGTTCGTTCTCGGACTTCTCAATCATTGCCGAAATTTCAATCGCAGAATTATTTGCATCAGATCCACCGCGGACGCGGGTGCGGCTGACGACGTCGCCATCTTGGGTGATCGCAATAACCGACGAATCGGCGCTCAACGCACGCTCGGCTTCAGCCAAGTCGCGCACTGCAACGAAGCCGCTGAGTAGCTTGGAGATGACATCACTGATTTCAGATGACGATACATGCGAATCTAATCCGACGAATCCTGATGGGATTTGGCGAGCGCTGCGAGTAAAGGAATCCGCGCCATCAATAACAAGAAGTTCTGACTGTCCGGCGCTCTCGCGCTTCAACATAGTCAGCGCTGAAACGGCAGAAGAGACATCCTCGACCACGATCGATTCAGCCAATGGTCCGAGCGCTGCGGCTACCGCCTTCTCCCACCCGTCGTTGACGTTGATGAGAGTGGATAGACGGCCGCGAACTCGTGCACCAGAACGACCAGAAAGAATTGCTTCAGAACCATCACGATGCACAAGGCTTTCGCGAAGCGCGATCAAACGTGATTCAAGGCCGGAACGCTTCTTATCCGAATCTGCTTCTTGTGATTGCACTGTTGAAAGCGCGGCTTCGGCATCAGCCAAGACTTTCTTCGCTGATTCGAAATCAGAATCAAGAGTGGGTTCGCTCGCATCGAGGCTAGCAATTTGCGTTTCTAGTAGTGCGAATTCTTCATGTGATGCCTGCAGGCGAGCTGCGGCTTCGTCGCGCGACTTTGTAATACGGGCAATCTCTGCGTTCGTTGCATCGATGCGCGACTTCAAGCCATTGATGTGGCCCTCTTGACGAGCAGTGCCTTCGCGTTGGTCTGCGATTGCACGAAGCGAAGCCGATACTCGGTTCTCTTCAAGCGCGAGTGCGGATTCCAGTGCGCGAAGTGATTCGGTGAGTTCGGCTAAGGCAGCACTCGCGTTGCTGACTTCGCCCCGCAGGCTTGCCTCTTCATTACGAAGAATCTGTGCTTCGGCTTCCATCGCATCTGGATCGCGGCCGGCGGTCCGAGCTTCTTCTGCCTCTTCTGAAAGGAAGCGTGCGCGCTCTGCCGACAAGCTCTGAACGCCACGGAACTTCTCGCGTTGCGCAGTCAGCTTGTAGTAATTCTCTTGTGCCGCAACCAGCAATGGGCTTTCTTCAGCGGTCAGGCGATCGAGTTGTTCTTCACGCGCTCGAGATTCGGCCAGCGCGAGTTCTACCTCGTCACGACGTGAACGGAGCGTTGTCTCGTCCGCGACCTCTGCATCCAGGGTCGAACGCATGCCAATTAAGTCATCAGCCAACAAACGCAACCGCGCATCGCGCACATCGGATTGAATGGTTGATGCCTTACGGGCGACTTCTGCCTGCTTGCCCAATGGCTTGAGCTGGCGACGAAGTTCAACGGTCAAATCTTGAATACGCGCCAGGTTCGCTTGCATCGAATCAAGCTTGCGAAGCGCCTTCTCTTTGCGCTTGCGGTGCTTGAGAACGCCGGCGGCTTCTTCAATAAAGGCGCGACGTTCTTCTGGGTTAGCAAGAAGGATGGCATCAAGTTGACCCTGGCCAACGATGACGTGCATTTCACGTCCGATACCGCTATCGCTGAGCAACTCTTGAATATCCAACAACCGAGTGGTTTCGCCATTGAGTTGGTATTCGGATTGTCCATTGCGGAAGAGAACGCGCGAGATGGTTACTTCAGTGAAGTCGATTGGCAATACGCCGGAAGTATTGTCGATGGTGACAGAGACTTCGGCGCGACCCAACGGTGCCCGGCCAGAAGTTCCAGCGAAGATGACATCTTCCATCTTTCCGCCACGAAGAGATTTTGCGCCCTGCTCTCCCATAACCCAGGAAAGGGCGTCGACGACGTTGGACTTACCAGATCCGTTTGGTCCGACCACGCAGGTAATTCCGGGTTCGAAATTAAGCGATGTTGCGGATGCAAAGGATTTGAAGCCCTTGAGCGTCATACTCTTCAAATACACGAGGAGAACCTATCGGAAATCTCCTGCTGGCTTATTGAGATTGCGGGCTTAAAAGCTGTGCCTACCCTCAACCAATAGTTGAGAGTGCATCGAAAGCAATCCGGGCCGCAACTTGTTCTGCTTCGCGCTTGCTCTTGCCAGTGCCTTCTGGATATTTCTTTCCGCCAACGATTGCCGCAGCGAGAAATGTTTTATCGTGGTCTGGACCAGATTCAGAAATTTCATATTCGGGCGCAGATAAGTTTCGCGCCGCCGCTAACTCTTGTAACGCGGTTTTGCCGTCGAGTCCTAACCCTTGTTCATTGGCAGAAGCAATTGCGGGCTGGAACCATTTCAGAATAATGCGCTGAGTTTCTATAAAGCCATGCTGCAAATAAATCGCGCCCACGATCGCTTCCAGTGAATCGCCGAGCAATGAATTCTTATCGCGACCGCCGGTCGCTTCTTCGCCCTTGCCAATGCGCAGGTAATCTCCCAAGTGCAGGTCGCGCGCAATCTTTGCCAACGCTCGCATATTCACCACTCCAGAACGCAGCGGAGATAGCCGACTTTCATCCAAGTCTGGGAAGGTTTGATACAGCTCTTCAGTAACGACTAATCCCAAGACGCTATCACCCAAGAATTCCAGGCGTTCGTTTGTGGGTAATCCACCAGCTTCGTAAGCGAAGGATCGGTGGGTTAGCGCGAGTTCAAGCAGCTCGTCCGTAACCGAAATTCCGAGCGCCTCGGTTAGGCGAGAGTACAAATCAGACCTCGAGAACCTGACGACGGTTATAGGTACCGCAGGTTGGGCAAGCAACGTGTTGGAGCTTTGGTTGCTGGCACTGTGGGCACAA
>CAJAEK010000088.1 GCA_903938735.1 uncultured Actinomycetes bacterium
GATGGCCACAAGCATGCAAAGTTTGTTGCGCCGCCGCATGACCAAGATGGCGTCGCACAGATCATCGAGCAACTCATCGAGCTGCCGCTTTAAATCCCACTCGGTTTTGTGAGTCAGCGGGGCAGACGGTAAGTTAGCCCACGGAGGGCTCGCATAGCGGCCGAGTGCACCGGTCTTGAAAACCGGCAAGGGAAACCTTCGTGGGTTCAAATCCCACGCCCTCCGCCAGATTTCTTAATACCCGCCTTTCTGTGGCTTATTTCACCAACCCTCAGCACGCTCTCACCTAGCCTTCTCGCAGACACGAGAGCAGACTTCTCACATGGCTAAATCAGAGACAGGCGTCTTCTCGGCGGGCAGAGCAGAGATTGCGGAGCGCACGCTGCGCACCGATAAGTGGTGGTTGCAACCGCTGACAATTTTCTCAGTCCTCGTTGCATTCATTATTTATGCAACCTTCCGTGCATTTGAGAATGCGCACTACTACGCATCTCCACTGATCTCACCGTTCTATTCACCATGTTTGGGTAAGTGTGTCCCTGGTTCGTCGTTGCTCGGATCTCCGTTCTTGAACTTCCATATTTTTGGATTCGCAACATTTTCACCAGCGCTCTTTATTTTGATCTTCCCACTCGGTTTCCGCATGACCTGTTACTACTACCGCAAGTCGTACTACCGCAGCTTCTGGATGTCACCACCAGCTTGCGCAGTTGCAGAACCACATAGCAAGTACACCGGCGAAACTCGCGCGCCACTCATTTTGCAGAACTCACACCGTTATTTCTTTTACATCGGTTTGATTTTCAACGTACTGTTGACGATTGATGCGATTCTTGCCTTCCGCAACGGCGATGGTCAATGGGGTCACATGTCGATCGGCACCGTTGTCCTCTTGGCGAACGCAACTTTCTTGTGGTTGTACTCAGCTTCATGCCACACATGCCGTCACACCATCGGTGGTCGACTCCGTAACTTCTCGGCTCACCCAATTCGTTACAAGGCATGGACCATCGTTTCGGCGTTGAACCACAAGCATCAGAACTTTGCCTGGATCTCGTTGCTCGGCGTTGCATTCGCTGACTTCTATGTCCGCTTGGTCTCCATGCACCCTGGCCTCAATCACTACTTCTTCTAATCCTGCGAATTAACTAAAGGCGAAAAACTATGAGCACATCATTAGAACGTCACAAGTACGACGTCGTCATTGTTGGCGCGGGCGGCGCTGGATTGCGCGCAGCCGTTGAAGCGCGTGAAGCTGGCCTAAAGGTCGCGATTCTCTGTAAGTCACTGTTCGGTAAGGCCCACACCGTTATGGCCGAGGGCGGTGCAGCTGCGTCGATGGGTAACGCGAATTCCAACGACAACTGGATGGTGCACTTCCGTGACACCATGCGCGGTGGCAAGTTCCTCAATCACTATCGAATGGCAGAACTGCATGCCAAGGAATCACCAGATCGCATCTGGGAGCTCGAAATGTGGGGCGCGCTCTTTGACCGCACCAAAGAAGGCAAGATTTCACAACGTAACTTTGGTGGTCACGAGTACCCACGCCTAGCGCACGTCGGTGACCGCACTGGCCTAGAACTTATTCGCACCATGCAGCAACGCATCGTTGCATTGCAACAAAAAGATAAGCGCGATCATGGTGATGCCGAATCATTCATCAAGGTTTTTGCCGAGTTCACCGTTACTGAAGTCTTGAAAGAGAATGGCAAGGTTGCTGGTGTTTACGGTTATTACCGCGAGAACGGACACGAGGCGCTCTTCGAAGCACCGGCTGTCATTCTTGCAACCGGCGGAGTCGGCAAGACCTTCAAAATTACTTCGAATTCATGGGAAGGCACCGGCGACGGTCACGCACTCGCGTTGAAGGCCGGCGGCAATCTGGTTGATATGGAGTTCTTGCAATTCCACCCAACCGGCATGGTCTGGCCACCATCAGTTCGCGGAATTCTTGTTACTGAATCCGTTCGTGGTGAAGGTGGAATCCTGACCAACTCACTCGGCGAGCGTTTCATGTTCAAGTACATCCCAGATGTATTTAAGGATAAGTACGCCGACAACGAGGCTGAAGCAGATCGTTGGTACACCGATCAAGATAACAACCGCCGTCCACCAGAGTTGTTGCCACGTGACGAAGTTGCGCGCGCAATTAACAGCGAGGTCAAGGCTGGTCGCGGTACCGAACATGGTGGCGTATTCCTCGATGTTTCGAAGCGTTTGTCCGCCGAAGTTATTAAGAAGCGCCTGCCATCTATGTGGCACCAGTTCTACGAACTCGCTGGCGTGGATATCACGAAGGAAGCGATGGAAGTTGGCCCAACCTGTCACTACGTCATGGGTGGCGTTGAGGTAGAACCAGATACCGCTGCCGCAGTTGGCGTTCCTGGTCTATTCGCAGCTGGTGAATGCGCTGGTGGCATGCACGGTTCAAACCGTTTGGGCGGTAACTCACTTTCTGACTTGCTCGTCTTCGGACGTCGCGCGGGTATGGGCGCTGCTGCTTATGTGAAGCAGACAACCGCCACACCTGTCAGCGAGGCGACAGTTGCTGCTGCAGCAAAGAAGGTGGAAGCACCATTCACACGCACTGGTGGCGAGAATCCATACGCGCTGCACCAGGAACTGCAAGAAGTCACTCACAACTTGGTCGGCATCATCCGTACCAAGAAGGAGCTGCAAGAGGCGATCGACAAGATCGCGGATCTACGTACTCGCATCGCGAACGTAACCGTGACCGGCGATCGCACCTTCAATCCTGGTTTCCACTTGTCATTCGACCTCGACAACATGTTGTTGATTGCCGAAAGCACCGCGAAGTCCGCGATTGTTCGTGAAGAATCTCGTGGCGGTCACACCCGCGATGACTTCCCGGGTATGAATGCAGAGTGGCGACAGAAGAACAACATCTCTTCCTTCAACGGATCAGAAGTTGTTGTTCGTCAGCAGAAGTTGCCAGAGCTCACGAAGGAACTCTTCGACCTCTTTGATGTACACGAACTCGAGAAATACATGACTCCTGCAGAAATCTCGAAAGGTGGTTCCAACTAATGGCGCGCACACTTAAGTTACGTATCTGGCGCGGAAATGCCGAGTCTGGTGCGCTGCAAGATGTCACCGTTAATGCCAACGACGGCGAAGTCGTTCTCGACGTCATCCACCGTGTTCAAGCAGAGCAGATGAACGATCTCGCGGTTCGCTGGAACTGTAAGGCCGGTAAGTGCGGCTCGTGCTCGATGGAAATCAACGGTAAGCCACGCTTGGCATGTATGACTCAGGTTGGTTCATTTGAACCAGAAGAGACCATCACCGTCACACCATTGCGAGCATTCCCAGTCATTAAGGACTTGGTCACCGACGTCTCCTTCAACTACAAGAAGGCGATGGAAGTTCCGGCGTTCGAGCCACCGGTCGGCATGAAGCCAGGCGAGCCACGTATGCAGCAGATCGATGTGGAGCGCAGCCAGGAATTCCGTAAGTGCATCGAGTGCTTCTTGTGTCAGGACACCTGCCACGTTATTCGCGATCACGAAGAGAATAAGAAGTCCTTTGCTGGACCTCGCTTCTTTATTCGTATCGCCGAGCTCGATATGCACCCATTGGATATCTTGCGTAACCGCAAGAAGACCGCGCAGGAAGAGCACGGCCTGGGAATGTGCAACATCACCAAGTGCTGCACCGAGGTCTGCCCAGAGCACATTCGCATCACCGACAACGCGATTATTCCTATGAAGGAGCGCGTGGTCGATGAGAAATACGATCCATTGCGCTGGTTGGGCTCGGTAATCAGAAAGCGCGAGGGTATTCTTTAAGACATGAAACTTCTGGGGCGTTGGGCGATATTGGCGCTGGCGTTCTGGATAGCGACGGTCTTTCTCTCGGGCATCAAAGTCCATGGCGGCTTCTGGAGTTATTTCTGGGTAGCGCTTCTCTTTGGTCTGATTAACACTTTCATCGGTTCCATTCTCAAGCTGTTGACGCTGCCCGCAGTGCTTCTCACCTTTGGGCTATTTTCGTTCGTGATTAACGCAGCGATGTTGATGCTGACATCTCGCTGGGCGCCGGGTTCTTTGCACGTCACCAACTTTGGTTATGCGCTGGCGGGATCATTAATCATCAGTTTTATTTCATCAATCATGACTAATGCATTTTTGAAGGCGCGTTGGCTCTAAAGCGCATTTCGCCCAGAGTCATTGCTGTTGTATCAGCGGGCGGAATTGTCGGTTCGCTCGCGCGTTGGCTTATCTCCCTACCCTTTTCCCAAAAGGGATTTCCGTGGGGCACATTGATTGTTAATTACGGCGGCTCGGTTATTTTGATGGTGATTTTGCTTTATGTGCGTGATCACAAATCGCCAAAGTGGTGGTGGCGACCTGCACTAGGCGCTGGCTTCTGTGGTGGTTTTACAACCTATTCAGCTTTCGCATTAAAGGTTGATCAGTATTTTGCCCACGCCCAGTATTCAAGCGCCATCGCTTATACGGTCGCTTCATTGCTCGGCACATACTTGCTCGTTGTCGTGACGCACGAAGCCTTAAAGAATCGTTGGGTCTAATGCGCGCGATATGGATTGCACTAGGCGCCGGAATTGGCGCACCGCTTCGGTTCGTTATCGATCAAGAAGTGAAGAAGCTGCATCGTTCACTCATTCCGCTTGAAACGTTGATTATCAATACAACAGGCTCATTCATTCTCGGCTTGATGCTCAATAGTCACGGACGTTGGCCGCTGCTGATTGGCACAGGGTTTGCCGGTGCGTTCACCACTTGGTCGACCTTCGCAATCGAAGAGCATCATCTACTCAAGCACAAGCATCAGAAGAAGGCGCTGCTCTATTTATTACTTACTCTCGCGCTCGGCATTTCTGCCGCTGGCTTAGGTGTGTGGGCGACCAGCTAGCCGCGAGCTAAGTTAGACATCCAGACTTCAATTTCATCTGGGTGACTTGGTAGCGCCTTCGACATCACGCGACATCCAGTGTCGGTAACAATGACGTCATCCTCAATACGAATGCCGATTCCGCGGTATTCCTCGGGGAACAAGAGATCATCTTGGTGAATATAGAGACCAGGTTCGACCGTCAAGATCATGCCCGGCTGCAATACTCGCGCTTGCATCTCTTCAGAGCGAGCACGATCGCAATCATGAACATCCATACCTAGATGGTGGGAAACGCCGTGCACGGTCCAACGACGATGCAGACCAACTTCAGGCTTCAGAGATTCTTCCGCGCTAATCGGCAGAACGCCGAGCGCCTCTAGTCCTTCTGCCAAGACTTTGTGACAGGCGCGGTTGATATCCGAGAACTTTGCGCCGGGTTTTACTGCAGCAAAGCCCGCCTTCTGTGATTCATAGACCAACATATAGAGCTTGCGCTGAATTTCCGAGAACTTTCCGTTGACTGGCAATGTTCGAGTGATGTCGGCGGTATAGAACGATTCCATTTCAATACCGGCATCAATCAGAATTAAGTCACCAGGTAATACATCGCCATCGTTCTTAATCCAGTGAAGAATGCAGGCATGTGACCCGGATGCAGCGATGGTGTCATATCCCAAGTCATTACCTTCAAGCCGAGCACGACCAAAGAATGCGGCTTCGACAATTCGCTCGCCCCGCACGTTGGCGGTTGCAGCAGGCAGTACCCGGACCATGTCTGCAAAACCACGATTGGTAGCGTCGATTGCTTTCTGCATTTCTGCGACCTCATAAGCATCCTTGATAAGACGCATATTCGAGAGAGTCACATACAGTTCTTCATCCTTCTTTTTGCGCGTTTCAATCAACGCATCAACTTCGGGATCTTCTCCGCGGATTGTGTAGGTGTCCTTTGCTTCGCTCAAGAAATCTTTCAGGGTGTCGATGTGACGTACCTCGAGCTGATACTTAGCCCAGGTCTCTTCGACGGTCATCCGGCGACCGATCCAAAATTCACCATGGCGACGGTTGCGATAGAACTCTTCGGAATCACGTGGTGAACGTGGATGAATA
>CAJAEK010000089.1 GCA_903938735.1 uncultured Actinomycetes bacterium
CGTTCTACAATGAGTCTTGTAGCGACTGATTGAACGCGTCCTGCGGAGATGCGTGGCATGACTTTCTTCCAGAGAACTGGCGAGAGTCGATATCCGTAGAGACGATCGAGTACGCGACGTGTTTCTTGCGCGTCGACCAAGCGGTAATCAAGATCGCGGGTTTCGTTCTCGGCTTTTTGAATCGCTTCTTTGGTGATCTCATGGAACACCATTCGGCGAATCGGAATCTTGGGACGAAGGACTTCGATCAAATGCCATGCGATGGCTTCGCCCTCGCGGTCTTCATCGGTAGCCAGAATCAGCTCGTCAGCATCCTTCATGAGCGCCTTGAGCTCGTTTACCTTTGCTTTTTTATCCGGGTTGATGACATAGAGCGGCTCGAAATCTTCTTCGATATTGACGCCTTCTTTAGCCCACGCGATTTTCTTGTATTCCTTGGGGATATCAGCGGCGCGTTGGGGCAGGTCGCGGATGTGACCGACCGATGCCTCAACGACGTAGTCGTCCCCCAGGAAGCCGCCAATCTTGCGCGCCTTCGCGGGGGACTCCACGATTACTAACTTTGTCATTTATTCCTTACTACGGGGGAAGTTGTGGTGCTATTTAGTTCTGTGCTTACGCGATTGCGGTGCCCGCACGACGATTACGGAACAGCGCAGCGGCGATGATCACGACAGCGACCAAACCGATGATGTGAACGTAAGCGGTGTGACCACCGAGTGACAAGCTGACGATTGCTGGTGTGATCAAAAGACCCACCAAGTTCATCACCTTGATCAATGGGTTAATCGCAGGACCAGCGGTGTCCTTAAATGGATCACCGACGGTGTCACCAACGATGGTGGCATGGTGAGCTTCGCTGCCCTTGCCGCCATGGTGACCATCTTCAACCATCTTCTTAGCGTTATCCCACGCGCCACCTGAGTTTGCGAGGAAGACCGCCATCAAAGTACCGGTGCCAATTGCACCGGCAAGGTATGCACCGAGTGCACCAACGCCGAGACCGAAGCCAACAGCGATAGGTGCCATAACGGCGAGCAGACCTGGCGTTGCAAGTTCACGGAGTGAATCGCGTGTGCAGATATCAACAACGCGACCGTATTCTGGCTTCTCTGTGCCCTTCATGATTCCTGGGTGCAAACGGAACTGCTCGCGCACTTCGTGCACGACCGCACCAGCAGCGCGTGAGACAGCGTTGATTGCAAGACCAGAGAACATAAATACAACGGCAGCACCAATGATCAAACCAACGAGGTTACGTGGGTTTGCCACATCGAGAACACCGAAGTACTGAATGCTGAGATTGTTGATGCTGACATGTGAGTCAACAACTGCCTTCACGATTGCATCGGTGAATGCACCGAAGAGGGCGGTGGCGGCCAATACAGCGGTCGCGATTGCGATGCCCTTGGTGATTGCTTTGGTGGTGTTACCGACAGCATCGAGAGAGGTAAGGATCTGTGCGCCTTCGCCCTTTACATCGCCAGACATTTCAGCAATGCCTTGCGCGTTGTCAGAGATAGGACC
>CAJAEK010000090.1 GCA_903938735.1 uncultured Actinomycetes bacterium
CAATCCTTGGTGGCTTGGTCGTCTCTGTTATCGATAACGGCATGGGACTTCTTGGTTATGCCGCTGGTATTAAGTTCATCGTCACCGGCTTCGTTCTGTTGATCTCCGCCGGTGTCGACGCAATTTCTCGTAAGGGTTCTGTTTAAGCCTTCACACCCATGAGGTGCTCGATTGCAAGCTGATCGAGCGCCTCATAACCCATTCCGCGCTCTCCTGCTGTGTCCACATCGAATGATGGATTAGCTAGATCCTTCCAGCTTTCACCAGCTGCAAGTGTTGGCACTGCAAGCTGATCGATGCGTGATTCCTTCATCGCTGCAATAACACGTGGGTCATTGCGGAAGGCAATCGCGCGCTCCTTGAGCGCCAAGTATGTGCGCATATTGGCTGATGCCGATGCCCACACTCCTTTGTCATCCTCGGTGCGAGCTGGCTTGTAATCGAAGTGCTTTGGTCCGTCGTACTTGTAACGCTCAAGCAGATCAACCAAGAAGAAGGCTGACTTCAGGTCGCCGTGACCGAAGACCAAGTCCTGGTCGTACTTAGGGCCGTGTTGACCATTCAGGTCGATATGGAAGAGCTTCTTATGGAAGAGCGCTTGCGCGATGCCATGAACGAAGTTGAGACCAGCCATCTGCTCGTGTCCGACTTCTGGGTTCACGCCAACAAGTTCTGGATGATCCAACGAATCAATGAAAGCAATCGCGTGACCGATAGTCGGCAAGAAGATATCGCCACGTGGTTCGTTGGGCTTTGGCTCAATCGCAAACTTGATGTTGTAACCGTTATCGAGAACAAATTGGCTCAAGATATTGAAGCCTTCACGGTAACGCTCGAGCGCAACGTAGGCATCCTTGGCGGCATCTGACTCGGCGCCTTCACGGCCACCCCAGCAGACGTAAATCTCTGCGCCTAAATCAACCGCGAGTTCAATATTGCGCATCACCTTGGTCAAGGCATAACGACGGATATCGCGATCATTCGATGTGAGTGCGCCATCTTTAAAGACCGGATGTGTAAAGAGGTTGGTGGTCGCCATCGGCACTTTCATGCCAGTGTCAGCAAGCGCTTTCTTGAACTTGGCGATGTGTTGCGCGCGATCGGCATCACTAGAACCAAACGGAATCAGATCATCATCGTGAAAGGTCACTCCATACGCCCCGCGCGACGCAAGTTCATTCACGGTGCGGACTGGGTCTAACGCAGCACGTGTTGCATCACCGAATGGGTCGCGGGCTTGCCAGCCAACAGTCCACAGACCGAAAGTGAATTTATCTGACGGCTTTGCTTCTAATGCCATGTGAGTGCTCCTCGACGGTTCAATGACAAGCTCAGTTTGTCTTGTGCGGGAACTTACTTTAGCCTTCTCTTATCTCCAGCGGGAGTGGTGAAATGGCAGACACGCAGGTCTTAGGAACCTGTGTCGTAAGACGTGTGGGTTCAAGTCCCACCTTCCGCACCAGAAATAAGCAGCGGCATAGGCTCGATTAATTAGAGCCGGTTAATAGAGCGAATTACTTAGCAGCAGCAATGGCTGCGTCGCGAGCTTGTTTAGCAGCCGCGATATTTGCCTGGAACAACTGCTTAAGCTGTGTGAAGGCCGCCTTGTATGCATCGCGGGCTGCTTTAACCGCCACTTTATCGGTAGGCGTTGCAAGAATCTCTTGATCACGCACTGCCGCAGCATCCGCGACCGCGCGATCAAACGAGGACTGAGCTTGAGCTACGGCCGCGGCATAGGCATCGTTAGCAGCCTTGA
>CAJAEK010000091.1 GCA_903938735.1 uncultured Actinomycetes bacterium
GCTTTGAACATAGTCCTAATCTACCCCGACCAGCTGGGATTAACCCTGACTTTTCTTTAAAGCTTGCTCAATGTCGGCCCAGAGATCATCGACGTTCTCAATGCCGACCGAGAGGCGAATTAAATTTGTAGGGATTATTGGGCTTTCCGCGCTCCAGCGATGGCGGCGTTCCCACAAGGACTCAACTCCGCCCAGCGAAGTCGCGTAAGTAATCAGTCTGGATGATTCACATGCCTTATCCGCTGCTGCTGCGCCACCTGTGACCTCGAACGAAATGACCGCGCCAAAACCCTTCATGAAGCTCTTGGCTCGCTGATGATGTGGGTCGGTTGGCAATCCTGGGTAGCGCACTCGCTCGACCGCTGGGTGGTTCGAGAGTCGGGTCGCGAGTTCAAGCGCATTTGCTTGAGCGCGTTCCATTCGGACTGACAAGGTTCGCAGGCCGCGTAGCGCTAACCACGCTTCGAACGGTCCAGGAACAGAACCCGCCAATTTACGGGCGTCACTCAATCGGTTGTAGAGCGCTGAGTCGTTGGTGCTGATAGACCCCATCACCAGATCGCTATGGCCTGCGATGTATTTGGTGACCGAATGCATCACCATATCTGCGCCCATCGACAGCGGTTGCTGGAGTAGCGGGGTGGCAAAAGTATTGTCGACCCCAACACCGGCGCCGGCAGCTTTTCCAGCTTTAATAATGGTCGGCAAATCCGCGACTTCTAGGGCGGGGTTTGTTGGCGATTCAATCCACAAGAGTGCGGTACCAGGAAGGGCAGCCAACACTTCTTCGGTATTGGAGATATCTACCAACCGCGTTTCAATTTTGCCTTGTTCTTCTAGTTGTGCCAGCAACAACATAGTGCCGGTGTAACCATTCTTGGATGCTGTGACGACCGCGCCTTTCGGCAAGAGATTGAAGATGGCACTGATAGCTGCCATGCCGGACGAATAAAGCAGAGTCTGACCACCTTCGAGAGCGCTAATGCCGCTCTCTAGTGCGCTCCATGATTCGTTGCCGTACCGCCCGTATCCAATCGGACCGCCAGCATGAAAAGTTGAATTCAAGGAGATAGCAGGATTGATATTTCCATCGGCCGTAACGGCTGGACGACCAGCGGATACAACCGCGGTCTCGGGGCTTAGCTCTCGCTCGCTACTCACGCTGTTAAGTGTAGTTGTTCCAGCACCGCAGCCGCCGCGTTATGCCCCGGAATGCCGCTGACTCCCCCGCCACGAATCGCGCCTGCACCGCAGATGAAGAGGTTAGGGCGGTCAGTCTCAACGCCCCATGACGGCCCGGTTCCATCCTCGCGGAATGGCATCGACAAATCTTTATGAAAGATATTTCCGCGTGGCAACGAGACATCGTTCTCGAGCTCTTGCGGACTCTTGATTTCAATGCAGAGCGAGCCATCGGCGGCTCGAGCCAAACAATCCTCAATCGGATCCAACAGATACTCGTTGAGTTGATTAAGCAATCGGCGAAGTATCTCCGCCTTTACCTCGTCATGATTCTCATCGAAGAGCGAGGCCGGCGTATGGATACCAAAGAGCGTCAGCGTCTGAAAACCAGCAGCTACAAGATCTGGCGCCAAGATCGAGGTATCGGTCAAGGTGTGGCAATACATCTCGGCCGGAATCCGATCCGGAATCACTCCAGCAGCCGATTGCGCAAATGCCTTTTGCAAATCTGAATATTTTTCGTCAAAGTGAAAGGTGCCAGCGAAGGCGATTCGTGGATCGGCGCCGCTTTTCAGCCGTGGCAGTTTCGTCAACAACATATTGACCTTTACCTGGCTGCCA
>CAJAEK010000092.1 GCA_903938735.1 uncultured Actinomycetes bacterium
AGCGGGACCAGAATCGAGGTGACATAAGTTAAGCGCCAACTTTCACGCCAGCAACAGTTTTAAGCGCTGAGTAAACCGCTGATGGAGTCCAGCTTGGCTCTTGTGGATGTGCAAGGTTGCTCAACCCATCGTCGCTCAAAAAAGCCTTGAGCTTGGTCGGAATCGACGCTTTACCTGGATTTGGGTTTCCTAGATCGAGCCAGCTCCAGGTTTGCTTGGGGCCAACAAGAACAACTTCATCGGTGTGGCTGATATCGAAAGTATTTACTTTTCCAGTTTGCCAATCCACGGGCAATTTCTTCATGTCGGCCGCCGAATATGCAACCTTTTGAATCGATGCACCGAAGTAGCTCCAGAAGGTGTTGAGATTCGCTGTGGTTCCGCCAAGTATCGACCAGTTGTAATCACCAAAGAGCGCTTGATAAGCCTTTAGGCGGGATGCGGTATCTCGCCATCCATCTACGGAGACTTCAAGTACCGAGACTTTGGTTTTCCCTGATGACGCAGCAACTGCGTCACCAATCTGACGCATATTTGCCGAGGTCATAGGACAGATTTCCTGGCACGTCGTCAAGAAGTCGGCAATAACGACCGTCTGTCCTTTGTATTGTGCAAGGGTCACTTTTTTGCCATTTATATCGAATAGCGGTGCGTTCAGGACGTTCGCTGGAATTGGTTGACTAAGAAAGGTGCCGCCACCCGGAGCTGCTGTTGCAGATCCTGCAGCATGCGAGGACGCATTTCCCACGAGAATAAGAGAGCATGTAGCAATAAGACCTAATACTTTTTTCATCATGGCCTTAGAATAAAGCAAAAAGCCCCACCTTTTGGTGGGGCTTTTTGCTTTTTGATTTAGTTTGCAGGAGTCTCGGCTAGGTCGCCAGGCGTATCTGGTAGCTCAGCCTTAGGAGTTCCTGTGAACGTGAAGATCTCCTTCTCGTCCTCGGTCTTTACATCGACCAAGGTGATTTCGCCGGCCTTCACATCGCCAAACAAGATCTTCTCTGAGAGAACGTCTTCGATCTCGCGCTGGATGCAACGACGCAGTGGTCGTGCACCGAGCAATGGGTCATACCCACGCTTTGCGAGCAGCGCCTTTGCAGCTGGTGTCAGCTCGATACCCATATCGCGAGCACGAAGGCGCTCATCCAAGTTTGCGATCATTAGATCAACAATCTTGATGATTTCGACTTCTGACAACTGGTGGAAGACGATGACATCATCGATACGGTTGAGGAATTCAGGGCGGAAATGCGACTTAAGTTCGTCGTTGACTTTGCCCTTCATGCGCTCGTAGTTTCCGAGTGCATCCTCAGAGTTATGGAAACCAAGTCCCAAGGTCTTCGCGATATCGCGAGTTCCTAAGTTGGTGGTCATGATGATGATCGTGTTCTTGAAATCGACTACTCGGCCTTGTGAATCGGTGAGGCGACCATCTTCGAGTACCTGCAACAGTGAGTTGAAGATATCTGGGTGCGCCTTCTCGACCTCGTCAAAGAGAACAACAGAGAATGGCTTGCGACGGACCTTTTCGGTCAGCTGTCCACCCTCGTCATAACCAACGAAGCCTGGAGGCGCTCCGAAGAGGCGAGATGCGGTGTGCTTCTCGCTGTACTCAGACATATCAAGCTGAATCAGCGCATCAGAATCACCAAAGAGGAACTGTGCCAAGGTGCGTGACAGTTCAGTCTTACCAACGCCGGATGGACCAGCGAAGATAAATGAGCCGCCCGGGCGCTTTGGATCTTTGAGACCGGCGCGAGTACGGCGGATTGCTTGTGACAACGCCTTGATCGCTTGATCTTGTCCAATAACGCGACGATGCAACTCGTCTTCCATGCGCAACAGACGTGCGGTCTCTTGCTCGGTCAACTTAAAGACTGGAATACCGGTCGCGGTGGAAAGGACTTCAGCAATCAACTCTTCGTTGACTTCTGCGACGACATCGAGGTCGCCTGCCTTCCATGACTTCTCGGCTTCAATCTTTTCTGCAATCAAATTCTTTTCGGTATCGCGAAGCGCGGCAGCGCGCTCGAAATCCTGACCATCGATTGCTGATTCCTTCTCTTTACGAGTAGCAGCAATCTTGTCATCAAAGGCGCGGAGCTCTGGTGGCGCTGTCATGCGGCGAATGCGCAGGCGTGAACCGGCTTCATCAATCAAGTCGATTGCCTTATCTGGCAAGAAGCGATCTGAGATGTAGCGATCGGCCAGCGTTGCAGCTGATACGAGCGCGTCATCAGAAATCGAGACCTTGTGGTGGGATTCGTAACGATCACGAAGGCCCTTAAGAATTTCAATCGTGTGAGCAACCGATGGCTCCGCTACTTGGATTGGCTGGAACCGGCGCTCAAGCGCTGCATCCTTCTCCAAGTGCTTGCGGTATTCGTCCAAAGTGGTCGCACCAATTGTCTGCAACTCACCGCGGGCGAGCATTGGCTTCAGAATGCTTGCTGCATCAATCGCACCTTCAGCAGCGCCAGCGCCGACCAAAGTGTGAATCTCGTCGATGAAAAGAATGATGTCGCCGCGTGTGCGGATCTCTTTCAAGACCTTCTTAAGGCGCTCTTCGAAATCACCACGGTAACGCGACCCAGCAACGAGTGCGCCGAGGTCGAGTGAATAAACCTGCTTGTCCTTCAGCGTCTCAGGCACATCGCCCTTGAAGACGGCTTGCGCCAAACCTTCAACGATTGCGGTCTTACCAACGCCAGGTTCACCAATCAACACTGGGTTGTTCTTGGTGCGGCGCGAAAGTACCTGCATCACGCGCTCAATTTCTTTCTCGCGGCCAATGACTGGATCCAACTTACCTTCGCGCGCGGCTTGGGTTAGGTTGCGACCGAATTGATCAAGAACGAGTGAGGTCGATGGCGTGCCTTCGGCTGGACCAGCGTTTGCTGGCTCCTTACCTTGGTAACCAGAGAGCAATTGAATAACTTGGTTGCGGACGCGACCCAAATCTGCGCCGAGCTTTACCAATACTTGTGCCGCGACGCCTTCGCCTTCACGAATCAAGCCGAGCAAGACGTGCTCAGTACCGATGTAGTTGTGGCCGAGCTGCAGCGCTTCGCGAAGTGAAAGTTCCAGAACTTTCTTTGCGCGTGGCGTGAAAGGAATATGTCCGGAAGGCGCTTGCTGTCCTTGACCGATAATTTCTTCAACCTGTGAGCGAACCGCCTCGAGCGAAATGTTCAACGCCTCTAACGCTTTAGCGGCGACGCCTTCGCCTTCATGGATGAGGCCGAGAAGGATGTGCTCGGTACCGATGTAGTTGTGGTTAAGCATGCGAGCCTCTTCTTGGGCCAGCACAACAACACGACGAGCTCGATCTGTAAAGCGCTCAAACATTAAGCGATCTCCTTCTGTATGGGAGCTTCTGGGGATACTTCATAGCCTAATAGTTAACGCCGATTGGGGCATATTTATGCCCGAGCGAGGGCTAAATCTGAGCGGAAGAGGGTAAAAATTAAAGAATCTTGAGCATTCGGGTATTGCCCAAGGTATTCGGCTTGACAGCCTCGAGGTCCAAGAATTCGGCCACACCTTGGTCATACGAACGAAGCAACTCTGCATACACATCAGGCTCAACCGGCGTGCCCTCGATTACCTGGAAACCATGGCTCCCGAAAAACTCGGTCTCGAAAGTTAAACAAAATATCCGTTTTACTCCGACCGCTTGTGCGCGGGCAACAATCGCATCCAAAATCTTGTGGCCGATGCCTTGTCGATGGTGATCCGCGGCAACCGCGACGGTACGTACTTCAGCGAGGTCTTCCCACAAAACGTGGAGCGCTCCGCAACCCACAACTTTTTCACCAATCACTGCGACCGTGAACTCCTGCACGCTTTCGTACAAGGTGACGGTCTCCTTGCCGAGCAAACGTCCAGGTGCAGCGTAAGTATCAATCAACGCCCGAATTTGTTTAACATCGCTAGTGCGAGCAGTGCGAATCTCAATTGAGTCACTGGACATGCGGCTTATTCCTCAGGCTTTACCAGCGGGAACAAAATGGTCTCGCGAATTCCCAGGCCAGTCAGCGCCATTAACAATCGATCCACGCCCATTCCCATTCCACCCATTGGTGGCATGGCGTATTCCATGGCGCGCAAGAAGTCTTCATCCAATTGCATCGCTTCGAGATCGCCTTTTGCGGCGAGAAGTGATTGCTCGGTTAGTCGTTCACGTTGGATAACCGGGTCAATTAACTCGGAATAACCAGTCGCCAACTCAAAACCTTCAACATACAAATCCCACTTCTCCACCACGCCAGGGATCGTGCGGTGTGCGCGAACCAATGGTGAGGTATCAACTGGATAACCCTTAACGAAGATTGGGCCCTGCAATTTATCTTCGCAAACGTGTTCAAAGATTTCTTCAGCCAACTTGCCGGTTACCCACTTTGGATCTACTTTCATTCCCAGCTTGGTAGCAATAGTTTTAAGTTCATCGATTGAAGTTAGCGCGGTGACTTCTTGGCCAACGCCATTCGAAATCAAATCAAAGAGCGAGGCTTCTTCCCATTTTCCACCGAGATCCAGCTGGCGACCATCGTGGTGTGTAACAACATGGCTTCCCGCAACTGCCATTGCGGCATTTTGAATCAATGATCGCGTGAGATCCGCAATCGTGTCCCAATCGCCATAGGCTTCATACGATTCAATCATTGCAAATTCTGGCGAGTGGCTTGAATCAGCGCCTTCGTTTCGGAAATTGCGGTTGATTTCAAAGACTCGTTCGATTCCACCGACAACACAGCGCTTGAGAAATAGTTCTGGTGCAATACGCAAGAACAAATCCATGTCATAGGCATTGCTATGAGTCTTAAATGGGCGTGCGGTTGCACCACCATGCATAACCTGAAGCATCGGAGTTTCGACTTCAATAAAATCACGAGCGTTGAATGTCTCACGCAACGAACGCATCACGGATGGACGCAGGCGGGCATTTGAACGTGCCTCGGGACGAACAATCAGATCCACATAACGCATCCGAACGCGGGTCTCTTCCGAGAGTGGCTTGTGTTCGACTGGCAGCGGACGAAGCGACTTGGCTGCGATCTGCCACGAGGTTGCGAGAATCGAGAGCTCACCGCGCTTAGAAGTAATGACTTCGCCAGTAACACTGACCAGATCTCCTAAGTCGATATCGCCCTTCCATAAATCAAGTGACTCTTGACCCACCTTGTCGAGCGAGAACATCGCCTGCAATTCTGTGCCATCGCCTTCGCGCAAAGTTGCAAAGCAGAGCTTGCCGGTATCGCGCTTGAAAATGACCCGACCAGTAACGCTTTCAATCTCGCCGGTGGCGACATCAATAGCTAAATCTTTGTGCTTTTCGCGAATCGCCTTAAGCGAAGTTGTGCGCGGAACCTCTACTGGGTAGGCCTCTTGGCCGCGAGCAATGATCGCACCGCGCTTCTCGCGACGAATCCGAAGTTGCTCCGGTAGGTCATCCTCGTGTGCGTCTAGCTGTGGGTTCTCTGCGCTCATAATGCGGGGAGTCTACCCTGTCGATATTAGATGTTGATATTAGATGTCAGTGATTGCGCTCATGGACTAACCGCAGTCCAATCAGCGTTAAATCTGGCTCATGAAAATCAATGTTTTCGGCGATACCAATTACCAATGGGGCTAGTCCGCCAGTGGCAATCACAGTAATTTCGCCCGAATCAGGGAAGAGCGATTCGAGTTCATCACTGATGCGATCGACCAAGCCGTCGACCTGGCCAGCGAATCCATAAATAGTGCCGGACTGCAACGCCTCAACCGTATTTTTTCCGATCACGTTCTTCGGAACGACGAGCTCCACCTTGCGCAACTGTGCAGCGCGGGCCGCAAGTGCCTCGACCGAAATCTCGATTCCCGGAGCAAGTGCACCACCGAGAAATTCGCCTTTCGGAGAAACAACATCCAAATTCGTGGATGTGCCAAAATCAACAACGATGCAGGCACCGTCCTTGCCGTAGAGCTCGTGTGCCGCCAAGGTGTTCACTATTCGGTCCGCGCCGATCTCTTTCGGGAAATCAACAAGTAGAGGCACGCCAGTCTTTACGCCGGGTTCAATCAAAGTAGTGGGAATATCTTGGAAGTAAAGTTCAATCATTGTGCGGATTTCGCGCAATACCGATGGCACGGTGGAGCAGACCGCAAGACCGGTGACCGTGTATCCCTCGATCAAAGATCGGTACCGTAGCCAAAGTTCATCAGCGGTATCACGTGGGTCGGTCTTCACCCGCCACGAATGAACCAATTCTTCTGCGTCAAAGACACCAAGAACGGTATTTGTATTTCCCACATCGATTGTCAGAAGCACTTACTTCTCCTTACGGTTCTTGAGGTCAACGCCAATATCCAAAACGGTGGCTGAATGGGTCAGCGCTCCGACCGCCAAATAATCAACGCCGGTTGCGGCATACGCTGCAGCGTTTTCGATGCTCAAGCCACCCGAAGCCTCGAGTCGAGTTCGGCCGTTAACAATACGAACCGCCTCGGCACATTGTTCTGGCGTCATGTTGTCGAGCAACACTAAGTGCGCTCCAGCATCAACAACTTCAACCAGTTGTTCTAAATTATCTACTTCGACTTCGATTGAGATATTTGGGAATGCAGACCGAACCGCATCAAACGCTTCTACAACGCCACCGGCCGCGACAATGTGATTATCTTTCACAAGCGCAGCATCGGATAACGACATTCGATGATTGACTCCCCCACCAGCACGTACCGCGAACTTTTCAACTTCGCGCATCAATGGCGTGGTCTTACGAGTGTCTCGAATCTCTGTCTTGTGACCAGCGACAGCAGAGACCCAGTGGTGGGTAAGAGTGGCAATGCCGCTTAACCGGCCAAGAAAATTAAGCGCGGTACGTTCAGTTAGCAACAGCGAGCGGGTCAACCCATAGGCCTCAATGATGACCTGACCTGCGTCAACATGATCACCTTCGTTAACCAGAATCAAATAATCAGTAAT
>CAJAEK010000093.1 GCA_903938735.1 uncultured Actinomycetes bacterium
CCCAACCAGTGCTGGATCAGGAAAGTCAGGTGGAAGCCAAAGAAAAGCGTCCAGAAGTGAATCTTACCAAGGCGCTCGTTCAACATGTGGCCAGTCATCTTTGGCCACCAGAAATAGAAGCCACCGAACATCGCGAAGACCACTGTTCCGAAGAGCACGTAGTGGAAGTGAGCCACCACGAAGTACGAAGCCGACACTGCGAAGTCCAATGGTGGTGAAGCAAGGATGATGCCAGTAAGACCACCGAACAAGAAGGTGATCAAGAAACCGAGAATGAAGAGCATCGGGGTTTCAAAGCTAACTGAGCCGCCCCACATGGTTCCAATCCAGTTGAAGAATTTCACACCGGTAGGAACGCCAATCAAGAAGGTCATGAATGAGAAGAATGGCAACAGAACTTGTCCGCTCGCGAACATATGGTGCGCCCAAACAGAGACAGAGAGTGCGGCGATACCAATCGTTGCTGCTACCAATCCCTTGTAACCGAAGACTGGCTTACGGCTGAAGACTGGGAGGATTTCGGTTGCGATTCCAAAGAATGGCAAAGCCAGGATATATACCTCTGGGTGTCCAAAGAACCAGAACAAGTGCTGCCACAACATGGCGCCACCGTTAGCTGGATCGAAAATATGTGATCCAAAGATTCGATCCGCCTCGAGACCCAAGAAAGCAGCAGCCAGCGGTGGGAAGGCAAGAAGTACAAGGATCGAAGTAAGCAAGACGTTCCACGAGAAGATAGACATACGGAACATCGTCATGCCCGGGGCACGCATCGTGAAGATGGTCGTAATGAAGTTAACGCCACCAAGAATTGTTCCGAGACCGCCGATGGCAAGGCCGATTACCCACAAATCGCCACCGATTCCTGGCGAGTATTGCGAGTTAGCCAATGGTGCGTAAGCCGTCCAACCAAAGGAAGCTGCTCCGCCTGGTGACAAGAAGCCACCGAATGCCATCAAACCACCGAAGAGGTAGAGCCAGTACGACAACATGTTGAGTCGTGGGAATGCCACGTCTGCTGCGCCGATCTGCAGCGGCATGATGACGTTGGCAAAACCAACGAACAATGGAGTTGCAAACATCAGCAACATAATCGTGCCGTGCATGGTGAAAATCTGGTTGTACTGCTCGTTGCTCAGGAACTGGAGGCCTGGACGGGCAAGCTCTGCGCGAAGCAAGAGTGCGAGTACGCCCGCAACCAAGAACCAAGCGAAAGAAGTGATCAGGTAGAGATAGCCGATCGTCTTGTGATCGGTTGAGGTAATCCACTTAACGAAGAGACGACCCTTGCTCTCCTTCTGTAGGCGCGGTGCGCCGGCTAGCGGAGTCTCGATGCGTTCTGCATATGTCGTCATGTTATGCCGCCTTCAGTGAAGAGATATAGCTCTGGTATTCGGCCGGGGTAACTACCTTGACCGAGAAAAGCATGAGCGAGTGATCGCGACCGCAGAGAATGTTGCATCGGCCGGGGAATGTGCCCAGCTTCGTTGCCGCAAACTCGATGTGGTTAGTGACGCCGGGCAACGCCTGCATCTGAATCATGAATGCCGGAATCCAGAAACCGTGATCCACGTCGTTCGCGTTAATCGTGTAGAGAACCTTCTCCCCTAGCGGAACAACAAGAACAGGAGGTTGACCCGGAGTGCCAGTGACGGTTGGCTTTGCAGCCGCATCGTCATAGGTGAACTGCCACGACCACTGAATTGCATTGACGTGAATATTGTGCGGTGCGGTTGCAACTGAATCGACCTTCGTGATTCGGGATTCATCACGCGCGGTGTAATAGAAAAGAACGGCAACAATCAAGAACGGGATTACGGTATAAGCAATTTCAGCAGGCAAGTTGTAGCGCGTCTGCTTTCCATACGTCGTGGTGTCACCCTTCTTGCGGCGATGGAATACCACCGGCCACAAAATAAGAATCAGAGTGAAGACACCAACGACACCTGCCGTGATCCAGGCGCCCTGCCACAAACTCAAAGAGGTATTACTTGTGCTCGAAACACCCTTGGGGTAACCAAAGCCATTGAGCTTTGCGGTGGAGCACGAAGTCAGCGCCACCGTGGTGAGGCCTAGTGCGAGGGCAAGCTTGAATCCGCGCTTAAATTGCATGGGGCGAGTTTATCTCGCGGGTTGGTAGCCGTCTTCCGCCAACGGTAGCCTTCCCTGCGTGGCTCTCATCACAGGCTGGTTCTCCTCCGAAACCCCACTGCATCCAGCTGCAAAAATGGCGATTCCACCAATATTTGAACAATCCTGGCCGGGCTTCTCCAAGCTCTCACCTGAGGCTCGCGGCCTGGCAATTCTTCGCAACGAGGCCCTTGCCACCATTGCCGGACATCTCGGCGTTGAACCCGAATGGCTCCATGTGCTGGGCGAGACCAACCTCGGTTTCTATCTAGGCATCCAGGGTTTGCTCTCCCCCGCCCAACTCCTGCAAGTGTCTGCCATTGATCGGCAAGAGATTCTTGCAATCGCAGATTCGCAATCGCATTCAGAAATTCTCTCGGTCTCGCCGGAGGGTCAGATCCGTCAAAGCGTTAATCAAGACGCAGTCCTGGCTTGGCAGCTAGGAAACGGTGAAACCGGAGTTGTTCAGCAATCCGCTCCCACCGCAAAAGCCATATTTGTCGATGCAACCGCTACAGGCGCTCGCCTTTCATTGCCGGAGAAATGGTCGACGGCGCTGTGGGATTCACGAAACTGGGCCGGCCCAGAAGGAATTGGTTTCCTTGCGGTGCATCCCAATTCTGGCTGGCGTAATCCCTTGCCCCACAACGACAATCGAACCGTCCCCGGTGGATCATCCACTGGCCTGCTGATTGCTTCGGCGCTCGCTATCGATAGTTGGGTAGCGGACGAGAAGATTCAAGCCGAGATGATTCTTCAGGTTCACCGACGAATCCGTGGCTATATTTCTGAACGAATCTCTGATGTGGATTTCGCTACTCCTGAAAATCCAGCGATGCCTCATCTTCTCTCCATGTCTTTCTTGTATGTCGATGGTGAGCAACTTCTGAACGCCCTTCTAGCAAAGGGTTTTGCGATTGATTCTGGATCAGCGTGCAACGCAGCAAACCTAGAACCGAGCCATGTTTTGGCGGCGATGGGCAAGCTGACGCAAGGAAATATTCGTTTGACCATTCATCACGCGGTCACACCGGAAGAGGTCGACGGCCTGCTCGTCGCCATCGAGGAATGCGTTGCCGAACTCCGTGACTGATCTACCTGTCATCGACTCGATGGGAACGCGCTGCCCGCAACCGATTATTGATACCGCACGATTCCTTCGGGAACAGCCCATCGGCACAGAAGCAATCTTGCTTGCGGATGATCCAGCTACCGCGCCTGATATTTCGGCGTGGGCACGAATGACTCGTAACTACAGCGCGCAGCTCGAACCAATGAAATTCCTAGTCCGAAAAGAGAGCGACTACTAACCAATCAAAGTCGGTTGGACGTGCTGTTCTATCTCGGCGCTAGCACCGGCTCCATAGGCTTGAGTAAATCGAGCAAGGAAATCAGCCTTCGAAAAGCGATACTCCTGGGTGCCTTTGGTCTCGATGCAATAGGTCGCGAGCATCGAACCAATTTGTGCACTGCGTTCGTGCCCCAATCCCCATGAAAGTCCCGCTACGAAACCAGAACGAAAAGCGTCGCCCACGCCGGTTGGATCCACCTTCGCCTTTTCTTGGGCTACGCCAACCGTGATGGTTGGCTTGCCGTGTTCTTCAATCTTTACGCCTTGCGAGCCGAGCGTGACAACTCGAACCTCGACTTGTTCAAAAATTTCGGCATCGCTCCAGCCGGTCTTCTGCATCGCAAGCGCTAGTTCGTATTCATTAAGGAACAAATATTTTGCGCCTTGAATCAATAACCGAATGTCATCACCAGACATGCGCGCCATCTGTTGTGATGGATCTGCGCCGAATGGAATGCCGAGTTGGCGACAGGTCTGCGAATGGCGCAACATCGCATCAGGGTCGTCCGGTGAAATCACCATCAAATCGAACTTCCCCGTCTGGGCAATAATCGGAGCAAGCTCAATCTCGCGCGCTTCGCTCATCGCGCCCGGAAAGAATGATGCAATCTGGTTCAAATCCTGATCGGTGGTCACCATAAACGTGGCGGTATAGAGATCGGTAGAAATCTTCACATGCGATGTATTGACACCGTGGCGCGTGAGCCAAGCGTCGTAGTCCGCCCAGTCTTTACCCACCGCTGCGACCAAAATTGGATTGAGGCCGAGCGCCCCCATGCCAAATGCAATGTTGGCTCCGATGCCACCACGGTGAATGTCTAGGCCATCCACAAGAAATGAGAGGGAGACTTTATCGAGCGAACCTTCCACCAATGAATCGGTGAACTTGCCCGGAAATGTCATCAAATGGTCGCGACCGACCGAACCCGCGATAGCAACTCTCATGGCGAGTATTAAACGCTACGCGGTTGTGATGTGGCGGTATTAGTTAAATGAATCGCCGCAGGCGCATGAGCCTTGGGCATTTGGATTGTCGATCGTGAAGCCCTGCTTCTCAATCGTGTCAACGAAATCGATTGACGCGCCCATCAAATAAGGGGTGCTCATCTTGTCGGTGACGACTTTGACTGAACCGAATTCTGAAACGGTATCGCCATCAAGTGCACGATCGTCGAAATAGAGCTGATAGCGAAGACCAGAACATCCTCCTGGCTGGACCGCAACGCGCAAGCTTAAATCTGTCCGGCCTTCTTGCTCAAGAAGTGCCGCAACCTTGGTCGCAGCGACGTCGGTCAACAAAATGCCGGTGGCTGGTGCAGAGGTTAGAGAGATGTCTTGGGTTGTGTCAGTGCTCATGGAAAAAGATTACTCCATAGAATACGGATATGCCTCTTAAGGAGTTGTTGCTGCTGGGAACGGGCTTAAGCGATGCCACGAGCGAGCGCGGCGTCTCCTGTGACGGCGAACTCCCTCCGGCCTCAGATCCCGCGCTCGTCGAACGAGCTCTTGCAGCTCGTCAGGCGCTTGGCAATCGCGCAATGGTTCTCGGTCACCATTATCAACGCGACGAAGTCATTCAATTCGCGGATATCACTGGCGATTCATTCAAGCTGGCACAGGCCGCGGCCGAAAATACAACCGCTGAATTCATCTTTTTCTGTGGCGTTCACTTTATGGCCGAGAGCGCGGACATCCTGACGAGCGAGAGACAAAAAGTATCGCTCCCTGATCTTGCCGCCGGGTGTTCTATGGCCGATATGGCTACCGCCACCCAAGTGAACGATTGCTGGGCGCAACTCGAGCGCCTGGGCGTCGCTTCTCGAACCGTCCCCATCACCTACATGAACTCCTCTGCGGCAATTAAGGCATTCACTGGCAAGAACGGCGGTGCGGTCTGCACATCGTCAAACGCCGAACGAGCGATGTCATGGGCCTTTGAGAAGGGCGAAAAAATTCTCTTTCTTCCCGACCAACATCTGGGACGCAACACCGCGGTGACCAAACTTGGACTCTCGCTCAGTGATTGTGTTGTGTGGAATCCATGGAAGCCCATGGGTGGACTTACCGAAGATGCAATCAAAGCCGCAAAGGTGATTTTGTGGCGCGGTCATTGTTCGGTGCATGGCCGCTTCTCGCTCCAGAACATCCACGATGTTCGAACCGCCGTACCCGGAATCCAAGTCTTGGTGCATCCCGAATGCCAACACGAAGTGGTCATAAATTCCGATGTCGTCGGCAGCACCGAAGCCATCATTCGAACGATTGAAGCAGCGCCAGCAGGGTCTGCCTGGGCAATCGGCACCGAGCTCAACTTGGTACAACGACTGGCCAATGCGCACAGTGACAAAAAGATTCTCTTCCTGGACAAGACTGTTTGCTATTGCAGCACCATGAATCGAATCGATCTCCCGCACTTGGTCTGGGCGATGGAATCGTTGGTTAAGGGCACCTTTGTGAACCAAATCAAGGTAGACACGACCGTCGCTGAGCACGCGAGAGTTGCCTTAGAGCGAATGCTGGCTCTACCGTAGCCATATGAGTCCTAAAGAACCCGCAAAGAAGACCGCAGCTAAGAAGACGGCCGCTACCAACAAGTCCGTAGCAAGTAAGGCTGCTGCCCCGAAGGGCAAAGCCACTCCTACTCGCAAGGTGGCTGAGGCGAAACTCAATGTCAATGCGATTTCAGCGCCTGCTACAAAGGCAAGTCGCAATCGCGACAAGTCTGCGGTTCGCGAAGCTCGAATGGCTAGCCGCGCCGCTTACATGCGTGGCGAAGAGAGCGCTCTGCCAGCGCGCGACAAGGGTCCGGTCCGTCGTTTCGTACGTGACTACGTCGATTCCCGTCGCACGGTCGGCGAATATTTCTTGCCAGCGATTGTCGTTGTTCTCTTCTTGACTGTTATTCCAGTCCGCGCCGTACAGCTCTTCGCAATCCTCTTTATGTATGCCGCAATGTTGTACTCAATTGTTACCGGCTTCTTCTTTACTCGCGCGATAAAGAAGGAAGTTGCACTTCGCTTCCCAGGCCAATCGGTCAAGGGCATCGGAATGTACGGCTGGCTCCGTTCAACTCAGATGCGCCGCATGCGTGCGCCGGCACCACAGGTCACTCGCGGAGATAAGATTTAGTTATGCGAACATCGAAACTCGCTCTTTCTGCGATCGTTGCGACCGCATTGATTCTCGGGCCAGTTTCCGTTGCATACGCCGATATGGCAACACCTTCTCCTACCTCAACACCGCAGGTGGAGATTCATAACGGCCCAGACGGTCAAAGCGTTCCGGATGATCACGGTCAACCAAACAATGGTCAACCAGGCAATGGCGGAGAACACCATCGAATTGATGAAGGCCATGAAGGCACAGATGCGCTGCAATGGATTTTCGTGGGCGCAGCTCTTGTGATTGCCCTTGGTCTTGCCTACAACGCAGGACGACGCCAACGTAAGAAGAAGGCGGAATAGTCTCTTCCCGACCTCCGCTGTGCTAATTTCTACCCGCTGAAGAATTCACATTCTGAAGTAGCACGGTGTTTAGCGAAGTCCGGTGAAATCCCGGCGCTGTTCCCGCAACTGTAATGACCGAAAAGTCTGAGCCAGGTCGCCTAACTCAATGCTGAAGTATCCGACCTCGGAGGAAGGTCGGGCCTTTAGATTTCGAAGGCTTTGGCCAAGGAAATCCGAAAGTCCGAATATTTCCTCCCTCGACTCTTGAGGGAGTTTTTTTATGTCACCACGCAAGTTAACCGTTATTGCACTTCTTGCAATCGCCACATCAATACCGTCCATCGCCCATGCAGAGATGAGCGCGCAACCCAAGAAAATCATTTCGCTCTCACCGAGCGCTACCGAAGACTTATTCGCGATTGGCGCTGGTGCTCAAGTCATCGCTGTAGATGATCTCTCTAACTATCCAAAGAGTGCGCCCATGTCGAAGCTGTCGGCTTATGACCCCAACGTCGAAGCAATCGCCGCCTACTCGCCTGATTTGGTGATCATTAATTCAACGGCGACAAAGGAAGCTGATGTTGCTGCTCAGCTGCAGTCGCTCGGGATCAAGGTGTATACCGAGATTTCACCAAACTCCATCGCCGAGGCCCATTCGGAGATTTCTGATCTGGGCGCTGCAACGGGACACGCAACCGAGGCCGCAACGCTGATTTCCAGCATGAAGAAGTCCATCGCAACAATTATCAAGGGCGCTCGAAAGACCGTACCGGTCAGCTTCTTCCACGAAGTCGACAACACTAATTACTCAGCCACATCAAAGACTTTCGTCGGGCACGTCTATGCCGACTTCAATCTCACTAACATCGCAGACAGCGCAAAACTGGCGGATTCCTCGGGGTACCCACAGTTGCAAAACGAGTACATCATCAAGGCAAACCCGCACATCATCTTCCTGAGCGATGCTCAATACGGCGAATCCAGTAAGACGGTTGCGAAGCGAGTCGGCTGGAGCCATATCTCTGCGGTCGCAAAGAAGCATGTGATTGCTCTGCCTGCAGATATCCCTTCACGTTGGGGACCACGCCTCGTTGATTTCTATCGCTTTGTCGCTTCATCTATTGCGAAGATCTCCTAGTCGAGAGTCTTAAAACCATATGTCACCGATAAGCAGGATTTGGAACTGGCGAATCACCGTCGGCGCTGCCGTCCTGCTTGTCGCTATCGCGCTACTCGCGGTCAGCATCGGGCCAATCCCGATAAGCTTTTCGAGCATTCTCCGAACGCTCTTGGGATTGCATCATGGATTGAACGGTGAGCAACGGACGTTAGTTCTTGACCTGAGGCTACCGCGTGTCATTTTGGCAGCTCTGGTTGGTGCCGCACTTTCGTGCAGTGGTGCTGTCTATCAAACCGTGTTTCGCAATCCCCTCGCCGATCCCTATCTTCTGGGCGCCGCAAGCGGCGCGGGACTCGGTGCGACACTTGCTATCACTGCATCGCATGGAAATGTCTATGGCTTATTGCCGATATTTAGTTTCGTCGGTGGAATCTTGGCGGTGCTCACCAGCTTCTTTATCTCGGGACGTTTTTTTGCCGAACCAAATACGCTGCTTCTTTCAGGAATTGCCGTTGGGTCCTTCGCAACTGCAGTACAAACATTTATTCAACAACGCCACAGCGATGCGCTGCGTCCGGTCTATTCATGGATTCTCGGCGAATTGACCGCGGCCTCATGGCAAGTTGTCTCGTGGAGCGCTTTCTACATTCTTCTCGCAATTAGCACGATGGTATTTATATCCAAGAAGCTTGATGGATTAATGCTTTCGGACGAGGAAGCCTTTTCGTTGGGCATTAATCCACATCGCCTTCGCATCATCGCAGTTTTGGCAGCGACGCTCGCAACAGCGACCGCTGTCTCGGCCAGTGGGTTGATTGGATTCGTCGGAATCGTCGTGCCCCATTTGGTGCGTGGCATAACTCGGCGAGTTACCAACCGTTCATTACTCACTATTGCGCTCGTCGGTGCAGCGTTCCTGGTGCTTGCCGATCTCGGCGCTCGAACCTTGCTCTCCCCCGCCGAACTACCTATCGGCGTCATTACGGCATTCGTTGGTGCGCCGTTCTTCCTTTTTGTCTTACGCAACAAGAGAGTGAGTTACTCATGATTTCTATCAAAGACCTGACCGTTCGTTACGGCAACCGGGAAATCCTGCATGACATCTCGATGGATATCGTGGACGGCGCCTGGACCTGCTTAGTGGGACCAAATGGCGCTGGTAAGACAACGCTTCTCAAGGCGTTGCTAGGTACATGCGAGTACTCCGGCTCCATCACCGATAACAACGAAGAAGTCTTTCGCAATCACAATCGAAATGTCGCGTTCGTTCCACAAAATCCTCATATTCCGGCGGGAATGACGGTCGCGGAATACGTGATGTTGGGGCGCTCCAAGCGCGATGGTTGGGGAAATGAATCTCTTAGTAGCCGCACCTTTATCGCTGACATCTTGCAACAGACTCAGCTCTACGGAATGCAGGGCCAACACGTGAGCCAACTCTCGGGCGGCGAAACTCAGCGGGCACTCATTGCTCGCGCTTTAGCTCAAGAGCCAACTCTGATTTTGCTGGATGAACCAACCAGCGCTCTTGATCTCCATCATCAAATCTCCGTGCTTAACGATATTGAGATTCTGAAAGAGCGCGGGGTAACCGTGGTGTCAACAATGCACGACATCACCTTGGCCGCGATGTATGCCCAATATATTTCGATTATTCATGATGGTCGGGTGACGTTGACGGGACCATCAGAAACCGTGATTCACTCACCTCAACTTCGAGACGCCTTTGATAATCGAATCAACGTCTTCACATTAGAAAGTGGTCGGCCGGTTATTGTGGCCGATAAAGCGATTAACGAACGTGGGATTCCACAAACGGAAGCTTGACGATTTCGGCCGCACTCTGACGACCGCGCACATCGACGACTACCGATGAACCAACTTTGTATTCCGGCTTGACTAAGGCAAGTGCGATACCGGTTTTGAGGGTGGGCGAGAAAGTTCCGCTCGTGACTTCGCCAATGATTTCGCCCGATTCATTTAAGACGTTCATGCCGCCACGCGGGATGCCACGGTCGCTACATTTCAGCGCACGGGAAATTTGAGTAACGCCAGCACTTTTCTCGGCACGCAACGCGCCCTGGCCATGGAACGTCTCCTTCTCGAGCGCTACCGCCCACCCTGCCGCAGCTTGTAGTGGAGAGATGTCGAGTGAGAGCTCATGCCCATGAAGTGGATACCCCATCTCGGTCCGCAAGGTGTCGCGTGAGCCGAGACCGCAGACTCGACCATCGAGCGAATCCACAGTGGTGACCAAAATTTCCCAGAGTTCCAATGCATGCCTGGATGCCGGAAGCAGTTCATATCCGAATTCGCCGGTATATCCCGTCCGGCAGATGATCACTGAACCCCACTGTTCATGGCCGGGAATGATCACTTCGGTAAAAGACATGTACTCAAGTTCCAGATCAAGACCGAGCGATTTCATTGCTTGCGGGGTCGCTGGACCCTGAATCGCAAGCACTGCATATTCGTGATGTAAGTTGGTTACGGTCATGCCAACGGGGGCAGCCTTCTGAAAGACCTTGACCACGTCACCGCAGTTTGCAGCGTTCGGAATAATAAAAATTTCATCGTCAGATTTGATGTAGACAATTAGGTCGTCGATAACGCCACCTGCATCGTTACAGAGTAAGTTGTACTGAGCCTGCCCAACATCGATTTTCGCTAGATCGTTGGTCAGAACTGAGTTAACAAAGGCTCGAGCACCCTTTCCAACAACCGACATCTTGCCCAGATGGGAGACGTCGAAAATTCCTACCCGCTCACGAACAGCGGTGTGCTCGGCTAAAACCCCGCCTGGGCGATCTGGACCGAAACCTTGGGCGTATTCGATGGGCATATCCCAGCCGCCAAAATCCGCCATCTTTGCGCCTGCTGCAACGTGCCAACTATCTAACGGAGATTTCATATGCTCAACCTATCCAAAACCGAGCAGAAAGTTGGGGCAAATCTGAAATATGCTCCACTCATGATTTCAGCGAAGCTCATTGAAAAACTGGATGGCGCGAGCCGCACAGTCGTCGTTGTTGGATTGTCGCGAACAACCGGCCTTAAGCGCGAACTGAACCTGCATGCCCAATCGGGGATTCTCTCCCCCGCGCTCGCCAAGTCGTTGCTCGCTTCTCTGACCGCGATGGGCGCGACCGGCGCGATAGATGAGATCGTAAAAGTCCCACACGATGGAACGCTCTGGATTTTCACTGGCCTCGGCACCAGCAAAACAATTTCTAAAGGAAAGAATTCTCAAACCTGGGCTAATGAGCAACTCCGTCGTGCCGCCGGTTCTGCGGTCCGCAGGTTGCTCAATAACGAGAGTGCAACTCTTGCCTTGCCAGCCGAAACATCGTCTGCAATTGGCGCAATCGCCGAAGGCGCGCTGATGGGCTCGTACACCTATACCGATTATCGCTTCGCATCGAAGGCTGAACACGGCACCTCTCTCAAGTCCATAAACATCTTGGTGAATTCAGCTAAAGACGCCGCTGCAAAATCAGCCGTCTCGCGAGCGCTCATCATCGCTGAGGAAATCGCCGTTGTGCGTGACCTCATCAACATGCCGCCTAATGATTTAACCCCGGACTCCTTCTCGCAGATGCAGAAGAAGCGCGCATCCACTGCCGGTCTAAAAGTAGAGATTCTGAACGATGCAGCGTTGCGAACCAAAGGCTACGGCGGAATCACAGCCGTAGGTCAAGCGTCGGCAAGCAAGCCGCGACTCCTTCATATTTCCTACAATCCGCCGAAAGCAAAGAAGCGTTTTGCCTTTATCGGAAAAGGAATCACTTTCGATTCAGGCGGATTGAATCTCAAACCTGGCATGTCAATGTGGACGATGAAATCAGATATGAGTGGCGCGGCTGCCGTTGTTGGCGCAATCATCGCTATCTCAAAATTGAAAGTACCCGTCTCGATCGAAGTCTGGGCTGCGCTCGCCGAAAACATGATTAGTGAAAATTCCACTCGTCCGAGCGACATCATCACGATGTACGGCGGAAAGACGGTTGAAGTTTTGAATCCAGATGCAGAAGGTCGTCTCGTAATGGCCGACGCGCTCGTTCGCGCGGAAGAGCATGCCGCCAAGCTCGGTGGATTGGACGGCATCATCGATGTCGCGACTTTGACTGGCGCGCAGGTTGTTGCACTCGGAACCCACTACAGCGCTGTCATGACCAACAATGAAGAATTCTCAACCGAATTTCTCGCGGCTGCTGATGCTGCGGGAGAGAGCTTCTGGCCAATGCCCCTGCCGGAAGAGCTCCGCGCCTCGCTAGATTCGCCGGTCGCAGACTTGGCAAATATCGGTGATCGCTATGGCGGCATGCTCGTCGCTGGTCTCTTCCTCCGTGAATTCATCAACCCAGAGACCCCTTGGCTTCACCTCGATATCGCCGGTCCATCCTTCAATGAGCACCAGGCCCACGGCTATACGCCAACCGGCGGCACCGGTGTGGCTGTACGGTCGTTGGTCCGTCTGATCGAGTCAGCGGCATCACAGGCCTAGGCCCCGCCTCAGTCGAAGGTCCTCCCCAAATCGTGGCAGGATTAGAGAGTGCCGCTTGGTTAAGCGGCGAGCGAATGACATCTGCAGAGAGAGGCAATCGTGGCTGAATTTGATCTCGTTGTTCTAGGCGGCGGCAGCGGTGGTTACGCCAGCGCGCTTCGCGCGTCACAGCTGGGGATGAACGTAGTTCTCATCGAACAAGACAAATTAGGTGGCACGTGCTTGCATCGTGGTTGCATCCCAACAAAGGCGCTCCTTCATGCTGGCGAAGTCGCCGATAGCGCCCGCCATGCAGGCGAGTTCGGTGTCAAAGCAGAATTTATTTCTATGGATATGTTGGCCGTCAACGCGTATAAGGATGGCGTCATCAGCAAATTGCATAAAGGTTTGCAGGGCTTGGTTAAGTCTCGAAACATCACTTACGTAGAAGGCCACGGAAAGTTAGTCAGCAAGAACACCGTGGAAGTAAATGGCGTCCAGTACACCGGAAAGAACGTTGTACTCGCAACGGGTTCTTACCCAAAGACCTTGCCTGGTCTCGAGATTGATGGCGTTCAAATCATCACCAGCGAACAAGCGATGTCGATGGATCGCGTTCCATCATCTGTCATCGTGCTCGGTGGCGGAGTAATCGGTTGCGAGTTCGCATCGGTCTGGCACTCATTTGGATCCGATGTCACCATCATTGAAGGTCTGCCACGTCTGGTTGCGCTCGAAGATGAATCGTCGAGCAAGCAGCTCGAGCGGGCATTCCGTAAGCGCGGCATTAAGTTTGAAACCGGAACCAAGTTTGCATCCGCGACCAAGAGCGCAAACGGCGTCACCGTTACACTTGAGAACGGTTCAACATTCACAGCGGAAGTACTGTTGGTTGCGGTCGGCCGTGGTCCGGTTTCAGCCAATATCGGTTATGACGAACAAGGCATCACAATGGATCGCGGTTACGTGATTGTTGACGAGAAGTGCCGTACAAACGTTCCAGGTATCTGGGCGGTCGGCGACCTGATTCCAACTTTGCAACTCGCCCACGTTGGTTTTGCTGAAGGCATTCTGGTTGCTGAAGAAATCGCCGGACTTAATCCTCGTCCCATCAACTATGACGGCGTCCCCCGCGTCACGTATTCCGAGCCAGAAGTTGCTTCAGTCGGCCTAACCACCGCCGTAGCTAAAGAGCGCGGACACGATGTTGTAGAACTTACTTACGACTTGGCCGGTAACGGCAAGGCAAATATTTTGAAGACTGCCGGATCAGTAAAGCTAGTCGCCCAGAAGAATGGCCCAGTCCTCGGTATCCATATGGTCGGATCCCGCGTCGGCGAACTCTTGGCTGAAGCACAATTGATTTTCAATTGGGAGGCAGAGGCGAGTGATGTTGCTGCCTTGATTCACGCCCACCCAACTTTGTCTGAAGCAGTTGGCGAAGCGCACCTTGCGCTCGCTGGTAAGCCATTACACGCACACGGTTAATAGGAGAATAGAGAATGACTTTTTCAGTCACTATGCCAGCACTCGGTGAAAGCGTCACCGAAGGCACCGTTACTCGTTGGCTTAAGGCCGAGGGCGACTTCGTAAATGTAGACGAGCCACTACTCGAAGTATCTACCGACAAGGTCGACACAGAGATTCCTTCACCAGTATCTGGCACGCTGCAAAAGATTGTTGTTGGAATTGATCAGACCGTAGCTGTTGGCGCAGAACTCGCTGTCATCGCAGACGGCGCTGCTGGATCTGCACCTGCTGCCGCTGCTGCGCCAGTCGCAGAAACTCCAGCACCTGTTGCTGCTCCAGCTCCTGTCGTTGAAACACCCGCGCCTGTCGCTGCACCTGCGGCGCCTGCTCCGGTTGTCTCATCTTCGAATGGAACAATCGTTACGATGCCAGCGCTTGGTGAAAGCGTTACCGAAGGCACAGTAACTCGTTGGCTTAAGAACGTTGGCGACAGCGTCAATGTTGATGAAGCACTGCTAGAAGTTTCTACCGACAAAGTTGATACCGAAATTCCTTCGCCCGTATCAGGAACCGTTTTGGCAATTGATGTGCCAGTAGATTCGACAGTTCCAGTCGGCGCGCGCTTGGCACTCATTGGCAGCGCTTCCGGCGCAGCAGCTGCTCCAGCCGCTCCCGTCACTCCTCCACCAGCTGCTCCTGCAGTCGCACCAGTAGCTACACCTGTTGCATCTGCACCAGTGACTCCTCCGCCAGCTGCTCCGGTTGCACCAGTTGCTCCAGTAGCACCACGTCCAGTCGCTGCAGCAAATAACGATGCTTATGTGACACCTATTGTTCGCAAACTTGCATCAGAGCAAGGCGTAGATCTTTCACGCGTTTCGGGCACCGGAGTTGGTGGACGAATTCGCAAGGAAGATGTCCTTGCTGCGGCTCGTCCCGCCGCAACATCTTCGTCATCCGCACCTGTCGCTTCTTCGTCGGCTCCCGTTGCGCCGGTAGCGGTATCGCCACTTCGCGGAACAACTGTGACGATGTCGCGTTTACGCAAAGTTATTGCTGCTCGCATGGTCGAGTCACTTCAAGTATCGGCTCAACTCACAACCGTCGTTGAAGTCGACGTGACCGCTATCGCTCGTCTTCGTGATCGCGCAAAGGCATCATTTGAAGCACGTGAAGGCGTCAAGCTGACCTTCTTGCCATTCTTTGCGGTCGCTGTATGCGAAGCGCTCAAGCAACATCCAGTACTCAATGCTTCAATCGAAGGCGATCAGATTACATATCACGGTGCAGAGCACCTTGGTATTGCGGTCGACACCGAGCGCGGCTTGCTTGTCCCTGTTATCAAAGATGCCGGCGACTTGAACATGGGTGGCGTTGCACGGAAGATTGTTGATGTTGCTGCTCGTACTCGTGACAACAAGATTTCTCCGGACGAGCTCGGTGGTGGAACATTCACCATCACCAACACCGGAAGTCGTGGCGCGCTCTTCGATACACCAATCATCAATCAGCCACAGGTTGCGATTCTTGGTCTTGGCGCAGTTGTTAAGCGTCCGATGGTCATGAAGGGCACTGATGGTGGAGAGACAATCGCTGTCCGCTCCATGGTTTATCTGGCGCTGTCGTATGACCACCGAATTGTCGACGGCGCAGATGCCGCTCGCTTCTTGGTC
>CAJAEK010000094.1 GCA_903938735.1 uncultured Actinomycetes bacterium
GAACGCATAACAAGGTTGTAGTTGCCCTTAAACGGCGTTGTGCCATCGGGTTCGTAGTGTGGAGAGGCGACCTTGTAGTTCAGCGACCCATCAGTAAACGCCGGCGGACCGGCCGAATAAGTAGTCGAATTCGTGGTCACAATTCCTTTGATACCTGGCGTGCTCGTAAAACACTTAGTCGCACCGTTCATCTCCGCACTCGTCAATGTGCGCACCGACCACGTTGAACTCATAGCCTGAGACTTGTCGCCAATCAGCGGTGCAATACTCGACATTATCTCCAACGGCAATTGCCCAAATGCATTGATGTATCTGATCATGTTAATTCCTGCATTGCCCGAGAGTGTCGTATCGAGTTGGTTGTAATCGGATATCGCGCCTGGGGAACGCGCTAACCAATAAGGACCGCACCTCTCTGGGTCTTGATTACACGTCACCCACAGGTCTTGAATCTTTGCGGGTAGCGAGGCCCATGGGCCTGTTTGGTACACCATCGGCACGCGCGAAATGCCGGCCGTGACCGATAAATTCACGCCACCGCTCGGAATCTTCGAGATGCTTATCGACGGATCAACCATTCGACCATGCATCCATCCCGTGGGTTCTTTGGACAAACGGAGTTGAACGTTAAATTTTTGAACGGTACCAAACGGCTCTTCCGCGTAACACATGCCCTGATTCACAGTGGAAAACAGACACGACTCACCATTCGCGTGTGAGCAATCAGGATACGTTGCCTTGCCACTCTCTTGTGACGTTGCGCAGTAGTCGTAATAAATGCCGGGTATCGCCTGGCTCCATCCAGTCGAGATGCTCTGATGACCCTTGCCAAAGTCTTTAAGCACTACCGGAATAAGAGCCAACTGCATGGTGCCGCCAGAGGAATTCTCGCGGCCGTACTGGTCCACCGCTCCACTGATACCGGCGAAGACCGCGTAATCACTGCCGGAGGCGTGCGGGGCGCCTGGGATGGACCAAATACTCGGCATCGAACCTTGAGGGATTCCCAACTTTGGATCAGCAGGGAACGCATTTAAATGATTGTCAACGGTGTACTGCGTGAACGTTGCCGGCGAAGAATTACCGTTTGCGTCAATCGCATTGACTTGCGAAATGCAGTCCGTATCCGAAGAAGTCGTACAAACTTTCAACACAGAGGCGTAAGTGAACTCTGTGCTTCCCGAACACGCTGGATCCGACGTGGACTTACAAACCACTGAATTCGGATTGACATACCCAATAAGGACAGAATGTTCTTGCGGAAGAGGGAGTTTGTCCGTAAACGCAAAGGAGTGGACAGTCGGCTCAGAATAGTTAACGTCTGTCGGGATCCAGCTTGTGTCGTTACCCGCGTTAGCAGGAACGGTCAGCCCAGTTAAACACGTGACAACAAGCAGGGCAATCCCACCAAGTTTTTTCATATTCACTTCTTCTTATATCCAGATGGGCAGGTAGCCGTGGTGACTGTCTTAGTAGTTTTGCCTTTAACGCACGTGATTGTTTTAGCTGGCGCAGGCTTCTTTGCTAAACCGTTGGTTGTAACAACCGGGACACTTGGAGTCGCTGCCTGTGTGAATTTCACTTGAATTGTCTTGTCACTGAAAGTGAATCCAGCAGCAAAGAGTGAGAGCCAGCCGTTGGATTCACCCGACACCGTTGTGGCGACCGTCTGGTCCCCTCCTCCGACAACGGAGATTGTCGCGCTGATCGGCGCAGAACTGAATTTATACAAACAGCGAGCAACATCGCTTCGCATCAAGAGGCTGTATGTGCCCAGCACAGGAGTAACGCCATCTGGCATGAAATGAAGGCCTGCGACGTGATAATTCAGCGTCCCATCCGAGAATGACGGGGCGGTGCCGTCGTATGCCATTGCATTAGTCGAAACAATTCCGAGCAGCTTCGACTTATCCTGTAAACACCGGCTTCCATTTCCGTAAGAAGTCGTGACGAAGTTCCAAAAAGTATTCGTCCCTACAGCGGTGTCTTTAAGCGCGCTGCGATAGAAGTCAATGTACGGGAACGCATCCGCCGGCATTCCCGCTTGTGGGCCGGATGCCTGGCTGGTCAACGCTGGCCAATCTCCATTGTTAGTCAACCAAATCTTCTGTTGATCGGTGAATTTGGACCTAGTGGCAGCGAGCGAAAGGCGAGGAACCGTCGCGGTCTGAGCCTGAATAGTGATCAAGTTTGAAGTAGATGAAAGCGGCTTCACGTCCATAGTTGGGCTTTGAATACGGCCTTGGAACCAACCGCCAACTTCGCTTGATAATCTGATCTTGAGCTTCACGATGGTGTTCGGTGCAAAATCTTGCGTTAAACCACAAACGCCGTCCTGAATGTATGCGCAGGCATACGTGTCAGGTCCACTTTGCCAGTTGTATCGATTCGCAGCCGTGGCGGACGGACTGGTGTTAATCGTCATTGCTTTGTAGGGCCCGGCTTTTTCAGCATAGGGCTCGACACCGGCAAAGAAATCAGTCATGTGGAATTTGCCTTGATCAAACCAAAGATGAGCCGTTGCAGTGACCGCATATGTAGTTTTACCGCCACCATTCACTAATCCGGGTTCATTCCACAACGAGATTGTCGAACTACCCGGATAGTTGTATCCAGGATTAGGCGGGAAGGTGAGGCCAGTCGTGTTCTTTATAAGCGTTGCGGGAGTAAGTGCGGAAGCGTCGGTGCCCATCTCGAGCGAATCAATGCAGTTCTCTTGATCCGCC
>CAJAEK010000095.1 GCA_903938735.1 uncultured Actinomycetes bacterium
AGGGTTCGAAGATTTGCAGGTTGAAGATTTGCACCCCAAGAAATTAATCGCCAAGCAAATCGGCGCAATGAGTGAGGTGAGCGAAATAGCTGACGAGTCTAAGTTGGAGCTAACCGAAATTAATGAGAACGCCAAGATCGACCCGGATTTACTATGAGCACTCTTGAACTAGTCCAAGAAGCGCTCGCTACCGTCAATGATCCAGAACTTCGCCATCCCATTACAACGCTGGGAATGGTTGAATCGGTTGAGCTCAACAACCAAGAGGTAAAGCTCACCATTTTGCTGACCATCGCTGGATGTCCGATGCGCGATCGACTGACTAACGACATTGAATCGGCTGTACTAAAAGTGCCAGGCGTTTCGACCGTGGATTTAACCTTCGGCGTCATGTCTGAAGCGCAACGCAACAATGTAAAAACAATTATTCGTGGCGGAAAAGAAAAATTCATTCCCTTCGCTCAACCAGACTCCTTAACCAGAGTGATCGGTGTTGCTTCCGGAAAGGGCGGTGTCGGAAAGTCTTCGGTCACTGCAAACTTAGCTGTTGCGGCAACGCTGACTGGACTCAAGGTAGGAATTCTGGATGCCGATGTGTACGGCCATTCGATTCCACGATTAATGGGCATCATGGGCAAGCGCCCAACTGCAATTGACCAGACCTTCATCCCAGTCGAGGCATTTGGCGTCAAAGTAGTCTCGATGGAAATGTTTAAACCAGAGCGCGCAGATCCGGTGGCATACCGTGGGCCGCTTTTGCATCGAGTGCTCGAGCAATTATTGAGTGATGCCTATTGGGGCGATTTAGATTTACTTCTTCTCGATTTACCACCGGGCACGGGCGATATCGCTATTTCACTCGGACAGTTACTTCCTGCTTCAGAGATATTGGTGGTTACAACACCACAACTCGCTGCAGCTGAAGTCGCGGAACGTGCTGGCCGAATTGCGCACCAATTGAAGCAACACATCATCGGTGTCGTTGAAAATATGTCGGACCTTCCGTGTCCAAAATGCGGCGAACTCATTTCGCTCTTTGGTTCTGGCGGTGGAGCGTTGACCGCCCAACGTTTATCTGAATTAGTGGGCGCAGATGTCCCGCTTCTTGCAGCCATTCCATTCACACCTGCCCTGCGCGAAGGCGGCGATGATGGAGTTCCGGTAGTGATGGCACAAGATAATTCACCTGCCGTTCACGCTTTTATGAAATTAGCGGAAGCTATTAAGGTCCGGCCTCGCTCAATCGTTGGGGTTCCGCTCAAGATTCATACCTGACCCCCGTAAGATTGGGGCATGAAAGCCCCCGCCATCACAGGAGTCCCAGGCGTCGCCTCGGTGACCAATGTGACCAAGCGTTTAGTGGGCCGCAAGGATTCAGTCCTTGCACGTAAAACCGTTCGCGAATCGCTTGTCTCGGTTGCAGGTTTAATCGGCCGACCGGTGCGCGATAACAATGGCCGCGACATTGGTCATCTAGTCGATATCGTCGTGCGTCACAGCGCGGATACCTATCCACCCGTCTCTGGCTTAATTATCAAGGTGGAGAAGCGAAAGTCCTTTATTAACGGCGCTCGAATTTCGTCGCTCACGCAAGATGAAATTCGTTTGTCTACGACCAAGATCAACTTGGAAGATTTCCAGCGCCGCGAAGGTGAATCATTGTTGGACGCAGATGTGTTGGACCACCAGATTGTTGACGTCGATGGCCTTCGTGTAGTTCGTTCTTCTGATCTTTACCTCGCACCGCTCGACAAAGAGATTCGTGTGGTGGGTGTGGACATTTCTTTCCGTTCACTTGTTCGTCGACTCTTTCCTGGTGCGCTCAGCCGTCGTCCGACGCCAGAACACGTTATCGACTGGGCAACGGTTGCATCGCTCGCCGATGGTTCGGGAGTGGTGCGAACATCGAGCTCGCGTTCAAAGCTCAGCCAGTTGCGCCCGGCTGACCTCGCTGACTTAATTGAAGACCTTGAAGGTCGCGAACAAGAAGCCTTCATTGAGATGTTGGAACCAGAGCTTGCGGCGGACGCACTGGAAGAGATGGAAGATGACGAGTTGCAAGGCTTGCTTCGTGGTCTGCCAGCAGAGCGCTCTGCTTCGCTTTTGGAAAAAATGGAGCCAGATGAGTCTGCGGAAATTTTGCGTGACTTGACCGATGATCACCGGGAAAGCATTTTCCAGGAGATGGATACCAAGGTTGCGCGCGAACTTCGTAAATTAGTTTCGTTCGACGAGAAGCTTGCCGGTGGAATCATGACCACCCACTTGTTGATCACAGTAGAGACAGACACTGTGGCGCATGCGCTCAAACTCTTGGTCGATAACCGAGAGCGCGATATTTCTGATGGCGTCGTTGTGGTGGATAGTCGCGGACGTCTCCTTGACCATATCCAGGTGGTCGAGCTGGTTGCAGCAAAGCCCACCGCTACCCTTGCGACTTTAATTGGTGCGCCGTTTCCTACTGCAGTTACGCCGGAAACGAAGCTCGAAGAAGTTATTGAAGAATTCGGAAATAACCGCGGCTCGTCCATCATCGTTATCGATGAGAAGAAGAAGCCAGTCGGACGAATTCTCGCCGACGATTTAGTGGACGCCCTTGCCGATGAATCGGGCTATCGCGGAACATCACAAGGAAATGGTGTTCTCTCATGACAGCCAAGGTTGATACCACTAAGAAAATCAGGATTGGCGCGTTCCTAGCCGTAATGGGGCCGGGAATCATCGCTGGCCTTTCGGACGATGATCCAGCAGGTATAACAACCTATTCACAGCTCGGCGCGCAGTTTGCGTATCGCATGCTCTGGACCTTGGTGATTTCAACATTCGCGCTCATCCTTTTTCAGGATCTGGGTGCGCGTATCGGTGTGGTTACTCGCCAAGGCTTAATCGGTTTGGTTCGCCAAAAATATGGTGCGCGCGCTGGATTGTTGGCCGTTATCTCACTTGTTCTGGCAAACCTGGGAACGATGACAGCGGAGTTCGCTGGAATCGCAACCGCCGGACAACTCTTTGGTTTCTCTAAATATCTGACGGTTCCGATCGCAGCCGTATTGGTCTCATTTCTCGTATTGCGCAGTTCGTTTGCCCGAGTCGAGAAAGTCTTTTTCGCGCTCTCCGCCGTCTTTTTTGCCTATGTCATCGCTGGCTTTATGTCGCATCCTCATTGGGGGACCGCGCTACATGGCATGGTGACTCCATCGATGCCGTTGACGCACGATGCGGTTTATATCGCCACTGCAACGCTCGGAACAACACTCGCACCATGGGGCTTGGCATTTATTCAGTCATACGCAGTCGATAAGCGCTTAACTCGTGATGACCTGAAATTGTTGCGGGTCGATGTCTGGACCGGGTCGTTACTGACCGGCGTTATCGGCTTCTTCGTCATTGTTACGTGTGCTGCCACCTTGAACGCTCATGGCACCACCAACATCACCGACGCTGCGCAAGCCGCGGCGGCGCTGAAGCCACTTGCTGGAACTCTTGCTAAGGATCTCTTCGCTGTGGGATTGATTGGTGCAGCACTTCTTGCAGCTTCAATCCTTCCGCTATCGACCGCATACTCCATTACCGACTTGATGGGTCGACCATCTGGCGTGGATGACAAGCTTGAAGAAGCGCCGCTCTTTTACGCAACGTTCGGCATTCTCACCGTGGTCGCCGCAGTACTTATTTTGATTCCTGGCGCACCGCTGATCACCATTCTGATTATCACGCAGATTCTTAATGCAGTCTTGCTCTTGCCACTCTTGCTTTACATGTATGGCATCTCCAAAGATAAGCGCTTGATGGGCGAATTCGCTGCCTCTCGTAATATGCGCGGTATCTATCTGGCCATCATCACCATCGTCGGCGTCTGTGTATCCGCGATGCTCTGGTTCACCTTCTTCTAGGGCTATCTGAACTCATATGAGTATTGACGACCATTCCGCCCTGCCTAAGGGCAAAGATATTGGTTACTTGGCGCTTGGGGTTGTAGGAATTGGAACTTCTGGTCCGGTAATTGCGCTCAGCTCCATGCCAGTACCATCGCTTATTTTTTGGCGCAATCTAGGCGGCGCGCTTGTGATGTCACCATTTGCAATCCGCGCTAAAGAATGGCGCACCGCAGAGCAACGGCGATCCATCCGACAGTCAGCAATTGCAGGCGTATTTCTTGCCGCACATTTCTTAGGTTTCTTCGCTGCGATGCGCCTGACGAGTGTTGCTGCAGGTACCGCTCTGACGACAACGCAGCCCATTTTTGCTGCCCTCTATCTGCGCTTTAAAGGTGAAGATATTCCGCGTCGCGCGTGGTGGGGCATGAGCATCGCATTCTTATCGGTTCTTTTGATCACCGGCTTTGATCTACGGCTTTCGTTTCGGACGTTCTTGGGAGATTTGGCAGCGCTGATTGGTGCCGCTTTGGCCGCGGCATACATGCTGATTGGCTCCAAGGCACAGAAAGCAGTCTCGACTGCTACCTACACCTCAGTCTGTTATGGCACCTGCGCAATTACCGCTTTGCCGGTTACTTTGATAGCGGGCTTCCAGCTCTTTCATTTCCCGGCCAAGCAATGGTTGCTTGTTCTTGCGTTGATTCTTGGGGCGCAAATGTTGGGTCATACAATGTTCAATCTTTCGCTGAAGCGGGTATCACCGGCAATCGTTTCGTTGATTGTCTTCTTTGAAGTTCCGGTCAGCGCGATTTTGGCCTTCTGGTGGCTGGGGCAGCACCCGGCATCGGGCACAATCCCTGGCATCATCGGGCTGCTACTTGGCTGCGGCTTCTTCGTCTTTCGCTCAAAAGTACAACCGGCGGACATCGCGGTAGATTAGGCAGGTGATTGACCTCCATACGCATTCAACAATCAGCGATGGAACGGATTCGCCCAGCACTCTGATCAACAAAGCAATGGCGGCAGGTATCACCACGCTTGCTCTAACAGACCACGACACCATTGGCGGTTGGCAAGAAGCGGAAGCTGCGCTCCGTCCCGGAATTGATTTAGTCCTCGGCGCCGAAATTTCGTGCCAGACCGAGGATCTAATTAGCGTGCATATGTTGGGGCTGCTCTTTGATGGCGCAGAACCAGAGCTGCAAGCCATGTTGGATCGAACTCGCGAAAATCGTGTTGGTCGGATGGAAAAAATTATTAGTCGCATGAACGCCGCTGGTATCGATATTTCGATGGCCGAAGTTCAAGCCGAGCTGGCGGATGGCGCAACTTTGGGCCGCCCTCATCTTGCTGATGCGCTCGTCCGCAAAGGAATAGTCGCATCGCGCGACGAGGCGTTCGCCGATTTGTTGCACAACCATTCACCGCATTATGTGGCTCATTATTCGCCATCGCCGGAAGCCGCTATTGCTGCTATAAAAAAAGCTGGCGGAGTTGCGGTCATTGCGCATCCGATGGCATCACTGCGCGGGCGCACAATCAGCATTGACAGCTTTCGCTCGCTTGCCGAAGCGGGTTTGGATGGAATTGAGATTGAGCATCGCGATAATTCGGTGGAAGCCTATGAACTTCTTCGTTCCATCGCGCACGAGTTTGATCTGGTGCAAACCGGGTCGAGTGATTATCACGGCAACGGTAAGCTCAACCAGCTCGGGGAGTGGGTAACCAATCCGGATGAATGGCGCCGACTCGAAGCTCGAGCTAACGCGAGAAGGGTTCTCTCCGCATGAACATCATTGCCACAACGTCGGCCATCACCTTTGGTTTACAAGCATTTGTCACGCTCTTCGTAATTATGGATCCACCTGGTGCGACGCCTGTATTCCTTGGATTAGTCACCGGCGCCTCACCGAAAGAGCGAATCAGGTTGGCGTGGCAGGGCGCCAGCGCATCGCTGATTGTCATTGTTGGATTCGCACTTTTCGGAAAGTTCATTTTGGATTACTTGCACGTTTCGATTAACGGCCTGCAAGGAGCTGGTGGCCTGTTGATGTTCTTAATTGCCTTGGATTTGCTCAAGGGCAAAGATGAATCGACCGAAAAGGGCGCGAACGCCAACGTTGCATTTGTACCACTCGGAACTCCACTTTTGGCAGGACCCGGCGCAATTGTTACGACCATTCTCTACGTGCAGTACGCACATACCGCTCCCATGAAATGGGCGTTGGCGGCGGCAATCATCACCGTTCACTGCGCAATCGGAATTACCTTGATGTTCTCCACAAAAATTCTTGGCTTGATTCGTGAATCAGGAGTAAACCTGCTCGCGCGGATTGCTGGTCTACTTCTCGCAGCTATTGCGGTTGAGATGATTGTTCAATCGATTAAAGGATTCTTTAACCTCTGATGACAACTGCACTTTTCGCTCCAGATAGCGTCACATGGCGAGTTCATAGCGACCCATCGATGGCGGTCGGGGGAGTGCGCGCACTACTAGAGCAGGCGCTCCATCCTGGCGCGATGGATGGCGTGGCAAAGAATTCAAACTTCCGAGACGATGCCTGGGGACGACTGCAGCGCACCGGTGATTACGTTGCCACGATTACTTTCGCACCTAGGGAAGATGCCGAAGCGCTCTCTGCTCGGGTTCGAAATGTTCACACCAAGCTAGGCCTGGACGACCCACACCTGCTGCTCTGGGTTCACATGGCGATGATTGATTCGTTTTTGGATGTTGCAATCCGCTCTGGTCTTAAGTTATCTGTCCAAGAGCAAGACCAATATGTTTCCGAGATGGTGGAGTTCGCCCATCAAGTGGGAATATCTCGAAACAACGTCCCGGATTCGGTTGCGGCAATGAAGAAATATTTTGAAGATATAAAGCCGGAGTTGGTTGCGAGCGATGATGCAAAACGGGCTGCGCTCTTCTTAACGATTCCACCGATGCCCAAGGTAGTTCGATTTGCAACGCCTGCTGCGCCTGCATGGGCGAGTGTTGTTGCACTGGCCACGGCATCGCTCCCTACTTGGGCGCGAAAGCTCTACAACGTCCCATCCTTGCCGGGCCAAGATCGCGTAACAGATATTGCACTGCGCACGATGCGAGCTGGATTAATGGTGGTTCCACAACAATTTCGCGAGGGCCCGATTGCACGAGCAGCGAAGGCGAACTTGGCATGACGCAGATAATTAGCATCGCCAACCCAGCGGGTGGCACTGGCAAGACGACAACTGCACGGGCGATTGCAACCTCGGCTGTCGAGTACGGTCAACGCACTTTGTTGGTCGATCTGGACGAGCGCGCGACACTCACATTTCTGCATGGCGTAGAGAATCCACGTCACACGGTTGTAGATGTTCTTAATGGTCGATCTGGCCTAGGTACAGCCGGACTATCGACCGCAGAGCGTTACATGTTTCTGCCTGCAACGTCTCGGAACTCTGTACTTGAGCGAAATCCAGAGCCGGAGAGTTGGCAAAAGAATTTTCGGAAAGCGATTTCCGAGGCTGAATTCCCGATTGATCTCGTGGTGTTGGATTTGCCGAGTTCTATCTCGCAGGCGACCGCTTGGGGATTGTCGGTAGCGGATTCGGTGGTCGTTCCGTTTCTTGATTCACTCTCGGCTATTCGCGGTGCGATTCAAGTGAAGAATATGCACCCGGAGAAGAACCAAGCCTTAGCAATCATGCAGAAGGATCTCGCAAGCGCATTTGCTAACGAACTCGCCCATGAGATGCCACTGCTCGATACGGCAATTCCTAAAGCCGCTCAAGTCGGTGCGAGTGAATTGAAGAAGCAATCAGCCTTATCCAGTGCGAAAGAGGCGCCGGTCTCGCAGGCCTATAGAGAGATGACTTATTTTTTATTGGGGCTTTAGGAAGAAGCCTTAGCTTGACGATTTAGGGAACGCTGAAATACCGCGCCATAAGAGGTTTGAGACCAACTCGTCAGCAACTTCACGAGAAATTTTGCTATCGCGCTCGAGCCAGTGGCGAGCTGATGTTTGAACGGTGCCAATCAAGCCAACAGCAAGCATCATCGATGCTTCTTTAGGTAATCCAGTATCAATTGCGATTACAGCGCTGAAAGCAGCGGCGCAGTCATAGGTCATACGGTTGAGGCGCTCACGCACTTGTGGTTCAACGTTCATGTCGCTCTCGAATAGCAACCGGAAGGCTTCGCCTTCGCGTGTGATGAAATCGAAGTAGGCGGTCACGGTTGCCTTGACGCGGTCCGCGTTGTCCTTGGTGGATGAAACCGCTTTTTGAATGTCAAAGATCAGTGCGTCGATATGAAGATCGAGTACCGCAAGATATAAATCTAATTTAGAAGGAAAGTGCTGGTAAAGCACAGGCTTGCTGACCTGGGCGCGATCGGCAATCTCATCCATCGCGGCTGCGTGGTAACCAGCGGCGGTGAAGACCTCGAGCGCAGCGGCAAGTAACTGGGCACGGCGTTCGTCCCGAGGTAGGCGCACTTTGTTTGCAGCAGAAGCTGCGTTGGCGCCCGCGGTTGAATTACTCATCCTGCGTATCGTAGACCATTCTGAAGCAGCGCCCTGTTTGGCGTATCTTGTGCGCATGAGCACAGAATTCGCTGGCAAGAGCTTGTTATTGGTTCACGCCCACCCCGATGACGAAACGATTAACAATGGCGCCACTATGGCCCGCTACGTCGCAATGGGCGCACGGGTCACTCTCGTGACTTGCACCCGCGGCGAAGAAGGCGAAGTACTAGTGTCGGAGCTCGCGCACCTTGCTGCCTCTGCCACTGATCAACTTGGCACCCATCGCGAAACTGAATTGCGCGATGCAATGATCGCACTTGGCGTCACCGACCATCGGTTCTTGGGCGCACCAACAAAGAAGTGGCGCGACAGCGGCATGATGGGAACCGAGCCAAATAATCGCAGCGATGTTTTCTGGCAAGCAGATTTAGATGAAGCCGCCGGTTATCTCGTAAAGATTATTCGTGAAGTAAAGCCCGATGTCCTCGTTACTTACGATGATTTCGGTGGCTATGGTCACCCGGATCATATTCAGGCGCATCGCGTCGCAATGCGGGCAGCCGAACTTGCAGCCGATGGCGGATTTGGTGAGGGCGAAGCCTGGAACATTGCAAAGATTTATTGGAACACGATGCCTCGCTCAGTCGTCGAAGAGGGAATTAAGACGATGAAGGAGCAAGGCGGCAGCTTCTTTGGCACGGAAAACGTGGATGACCTGCCCTTTGTGAAGCCGGATGAAGTAGTTACTTCCGTGATTGACGGCGCTGCATATGTAGAAGCCAAGATGAACGCAATGAAGGCGCACCCAACTCAAATTGCTTTGGACGGTCCATTCTTTGCGCTCTCTAACAATCTGGGAAATACAGTGTGGGGTTTTGAGTACTACACATTGGTCAAGGGCGAAAAAGCCGGCCCGTTCGATGCAAATGGACGCGAGACGGAGCTATTCGCGGGCTTATGAAATATCTAGCGTCGTTTTGCGCGGGGCTAGTCCTCTCGTTCACAAGTATCGCCCTGCACGATCTGCGGGCTGGAAGCTTTCCGCTTGGACTTGTTATGGCGCTGCTTGCAACATTTTTTGGAGTGCGTTTGATTCGTCAACGGTGGGGTTCGGTGCGCGTAACTCTCGTAGCCGCCGCCGCTTGGGTCTTACTCGTAATGCGGGCGGGCACATTTAGTGCGGGCCGCGAAATTCTGATTGTGGGCAGTACCGTTGGGAATGCATTCATCGTTCTGGGTCTAGCCGCTCTAATTGCTGGAGTGCTGATTCCCAGCAAATAGCTGTAAACGTCGGCGACATTTAAGGTATCCGCCTCTGACATACTTTGCCCGTGTCAATCAAGGCGGCGGTGGTCAGATTAATCGGCATTACCTTGCTGCTTCAGATACTTACTCCATTTTCTAGTGCTTTTGGAGATTCCTCAGTAACCGCCGGACTCGGAATTTCTTATGATCCGACGAGCTGTTCAAACGTCTCCGGCACTTCACTCTTGGCTGTTGACTCAACAACCATAAATGCAACGTTGGGCTCAGCGGCCGAAAATAAGTGCACTCCCAACAAAGGAATTTTGTTGCAAGATTATGGCAATTCTGCATCAGCGAGTGCGGATGTGGCGTATGTGCAAGCCGCAAATACTGGAACTCCCGGCGACAGAGCGAACCCAACGGGTGACATGACTGTAGAAGCATGGGTTTATGTGGCGGTAGTCCACGGTACAAATCTCTGGAACATTATCGCGACCCGTTGGTTTGATGGAAGTAGCGCCACCGCGGATTGGCATTTTGGACTTTACAACAGTCATCTACTCGTGTGCTTGACCGCAGGAAATTGCAGTACTTCATATCAGTCGAACACCGTGCTAACAAACAATAGGTGGTACGAAGTTGGTTTCACGCTCGTGAATCCATCAGTCGTGAATGCGAACGGTTCATGCCCGACCAACTGTGGCACCTTGACGTACTACCTCAATGGAGTAGCGGATGGAAGTTATTACGGCGTTCAAGAGGGCCACACAGCAGATGGTAAAAATGACTTACAACTTGGCGACAGCAGACTTTATTCGCAGCTTGGGCTTGAGGGTTATTTGGGACGATTTCGAATTTACAATCGCGCGCTGAGCGCCGCAGAAATGAATCTGAATTATCGTTACGATGCGAATGCGGTGGGAGTGGCTGCTGCCCCTTACCTTTTAACCAATCCAGCTATCTTCGGATCGGCCACATACAATCAGAATGAGACCACAACGACCGGCACATGGCTCAATTCTCCGACGAGCTACACCTACCAATGGATGCGAGCTTCGACCGCAAATGGCACATACGTACCCATTTCTGGCGCAACGTCATCTACATATCTAACTGTTTCGGCTGACGTAGGAAAATATTTAGAAGTGATAGATACCGCTACGAACACTAGTGGGTCGACACCAGCGATATCCGCCCCGTCACCCGTTATTGCGCGAGCTGGATCTACGTTGAGTTTCAGCACGGCGTCGCAGTTTCCGATTTACCGCACTACAAACAATTTGACGATTAATACAAATGGCGCGATTGGCTACGTTAATTTCACCATTGGCGGAAAAACCATTCCTGGTTGCAAGAAAGTTCTCGCCAATGCGGGAAATAGCTACCTCGCGATTTGCCCGTGGAAACCTTCGGTGCACGCAAGCGTAAATATTTCGGCCCAATTCACTCCAACGGATTCGAATTACACGTCTTCGCAATCCTCAATCGGTCCGCTGGTCGTTAAGCCCAGAGCAACTACCCGTTAGCTCCATCTTTAATCGTTACGCCCATCGCGGTTAATAGGTCGCGCAGTCGATCGCTTTCTGCGTAATCCTTTTCGGCACGAGCCTTTGCGCGTCCGTCTAATAGTTCTTGTGCGCCTTCCGGAAGCTGATTCACGTCTTCGCGAAGTAATTCCAGGCCGAACAATGGGTCTACGGCGGCAAAGATTGCTGCCTTCGTGGCTCCATTTATTTCCACACTCTTCTCCAGCGCGCGGATTTTTTGGATGGCTCGCGGTGTGTCTAAATCAGCGTTCACATCCGCGAGGATTGCGACGCAGTGAATATCTATCTGGCTCGAATCTGGCTGACCAACTTTCGCCCATTCGCGCACTTTTTCACGCCAACGCTTCAGAGTTGCATCAGCAGCCTTGAGCGAATCCCAGCTCAAGTCCATTTGAGAGCGGTAGCGGTTTTCCAGGAAGCAGAGACGAAGCGCAAGCGGATCAAGCCCCTTGGCAATCACATCGGACAACAAGACGACGTTGCCAGCGCTCTTGGACATCTTGCGACCTTCGAATAACAAGTGCTCGCCGTGAACCCATGAAGTGACTACCTCTTCGTTGTTGTTTGCAGCATTCGATTGCGCGCGCTCATCCTCGTGATGCGGGAAGCGTAGATCGATGCCACCCAGGTGCAGGTCGACGTGCGAATCTAAGTAATGCATCGACATCGCCGAGCATTCGATATGCCAACCCGGAAAACCTTTGCCCCATGGCGAATCCCAAACCATCTCTTTGCGATTACCAGCCGCTTTCCAGAGCGCCCAGTCCGCATGGAATTTCTTCGCACCGTCTTCGGTGTATTCATACCGATGGCCGGGCTTGAGATCGGTTAATCGGTTGCCAGAAATCGCTCCATAAGAATCAAAGGACTCGGCCGAGAAGTAAACGCAGTTGTCGCTACCAACATACGCGCTGCCATTGGCAATCAACTGGGAAATAAGGGCCTGCATCATCTCGATTGATTCGCTCGCACGTGGATACACATCTGCGGGCAGGGCATTTAGTTTCTGCAAATCATTGTGGAACTTAGCTTCAAATTCCCTCGCGATATCGAGCGCACTGCGCTGGACGCGATGAGCCTCGGCTAACATCTTGTCTTCGCTCTCGAAATCTTCGCTCATGTGACCGACGTCGGTAATGTTCTGAACAACCGTGGTGGTTAATCCTTGGAATTGCAGGGCCCGAACGACAAAGTCCAGCAAGAGAAATGTGCGTAGATTTCCGACGTGTGCATCGCGATAAACGGTTGGGCCACAACAATAGATTCGAACCAACTTTGACTCGTCGGCCCCAACTGCTACTAGCGCACGCGCCTTGGTGTCGTATAGCTCGAGCGCGCTCTTCATGCCTTTATTCTAAATCGGTAGTTGTGGTGGACTCTAAAACCGAGGGAAGAATAAAGCGCAATTGCTGTTGCGTTAGCGACATCAACCTGCAACGCAATCTTTGAAATTGAGGAATCCTTTAATCGATCGAGCGCTGCCGAAATAATCGCTTTGCTCAGCCCGCGGCTACGGAAATTCTCGACAACAAAGAGGCGACTCAGAATCGCCCAGCCATCTGCTTCGCTCACTCGCATTACGCTAACTAATGAGCCATCAACTCGCACTCCGAAATACTGGGCCGGGTAGTTGAGCATCACTTCGTATCCGACGGCTTTACCTTGGACCGCTAACCATTCTTCGCTGGGTTGATCCAGAACCTCGAGCGTCGCACCGTCGGGCAATTCGGTTCGTGGAATAGCAGGGGAGTCGGCAATCATGAGATGCGCTTCAATTCGCATCTCCCACCCTGCTTCCTCGAGAACCTCATCTAATTTTTCATAGAGCGGAATAGGAATGTGAATCGCCGGCGTTACGCCAGCTTCGGCATATCGCTGAATTGCGAACTCAAGTTCATCCGCGATAGGCAACTCGGGTTCTCCGTAAGGTGGAGCGCCAACCGGCAGAATCGAATTTCCGCGAAAGGTGAATCCGTTGGAGATTCGATAGCGCCAACCACCGCGTATCTCGGTCGTATTAGCGGGCCAGGTCCTTTCAGCAATGCGTTCCAGCTCGAGAATGCGAAGAGAGAGTGGCTGACCCTTGCCGGCTGGGTATTCCGGCGTCTCAACAATCCGCCAGGCAGCAATTAGCGTCGGATTAAAGTCGGCGAAGGTGCCATCTTTTTTCAGTACCTGGGTTGGGCTTTGCAGAATCCCCAGCAGGTCTCGAAAACCGCCGTCCTCGTGGAGTCGGATCGAGACTTTCTTGCCGACATCCTGCTCTAACGGAGGTGGCGTGTGACTAATCCCGCTCAATCGCTGTAGCTCCACTCGCCTGAAAGGTTGACCTTTCGGTACTCTAGCGCCATTCGATTCGCCAGAAAATGGACCTAAAAGGAGCTGCCCGTGACCTACGTGATCGCCGAACCTTGTGTAGATATCAAGGACAAGTCATGTATCGAGGAGTGCCCGGTCGATTGTATTTATGAGGGCGATCGCATGCTCTACATCCAACCCGATGAGTGCGTGGATTGTGGTGCCTGCGAGCCAGTGTGCCCAGTCGAGGCTATTTATTACGAGGACGATGTCCCAAGCCAGTGGAAAGATTACAAGCAGATGGGTGGCGAGTTCTTTGTCGAAATCGGTTCACCTGGTGGCGCCAGCAAGGTTGGCCCAACCGGAACCGACCACGCAAAAGTAAAGGCGATGCCGCCAAAGCAGAGCTAGGTTTTACAAACTGAAGCTTCCTGATTTTCCGTGGGACACCTTGGCGTCCTATGGCGATAAGGCTCGTTCACATCCCGACGGAATCATTGATTTATCGGTCGGCACGCCCGTCGATGACACTCCAACTTTCATTCAACAAGCGCTGATCGAATCTGCGAACTCACCACGATATCCAGTCACGATCGGAACACCCGAACTTCGCGCCGCAATGCGCCAATGGGCGATAAATATCTTGGGTGTGCAAGGCGACTTTGATGTTCTGCCCACGATTGGATCCAAAGAGTTGGTTGCGTTGTTGCCAACCATCTTGCAGAGCAAAAAAGTTCTGTATCCCACAGTTGCTTACCCCACATACCTTGTTGGTGCCGAAATTGCCGGTGCGAGTAGCGAACCAGTCGGACTTGATGCAACCGCATGGCCGAATGCGGATCTCGTTTGGGTGAATTCACCATCAAACCCCACTGGACAAGTCCAAAGCGAAGCGCAGCTACAGGCAGTTATTGATTATTCGCGCAAGACAGGTGCAATCATTGCCAGCGACGAGTGCTATTTGAATTTCCCCGCTGGCGATCTTCAACCAGTTTCGATTCTCAAAGTAGCAGCGGGAAATAACACCGGCCTGCTAGCCGTGCACTCGCTATCAAAGCGATCAAATTTCGCCGGCTACCGAGGCGGAATGATCATTGGCGATCCAGCCATCATCGCGACGATTCTCGAGGTCCGTAAGCATTCGGGCTTAATGGTGCCGCTGCCGGTTCAAAAGGCAATGACCGCTGCACTGGGGAATGAGAGCCACGTGAACGAGCAAGCCGCTCGCTATCGCGCCCGCCGCGCCATCATGCGCGATGCGCTAGAAGCCGCTGGTTTCACTATTGAACACACCACTGCTGGTCTCTACATCTGGGCCACCCGAAACGTGGATGGATGGAGTTCGGTCGATTGGCTTGCCGGCCTAGGCATCCTTGCAACGCCCGGATCGGTCTATGGCAGCGCTGGCAAGAATTACATTCGAGTTGCACTGACATCAACTGATGCAGATATTGCGAGCGCCGCTGCCCGCATTAAGGCCGCGCTCTAATGTCATCGCCACGTTCGGCCATTCTTCTCGTCGGCGGCATGGGCACACGACTCCAGCCACTGACCTTCTCCACCCCGAAGCCACTTCTGAAAGTTGCTGGCGTGCCGTTCACGGAACGACAGATTGCTCGCGCTATCGCCGCTGGTGTCAACGAAGTCGTCTTAGCAACGTCATTTAAGGCGGAACTCTTCGAGCCGTATTTTGGCGATGGCAGCCGCTGGGGCATCAGCATTAAATATGCGGTGGAGACCGAGCCATTGGGTACGGGCGGGGCGATCCGTAATGCCGCATCGATGCTGACCGCTGAAGGCCCGGTCGCAATTTTTAATGGCGATGTGCTGAGCGAACACGATCTGGCGGGGCAATTTAAATATCACGAAGAAAATAGCGCGGACGTCACCTTGTATCTCACCGAGGTCGCAGATGCACGTCCGTTTGGCGCGGTCGAACTCGATGCTGACAACACGGTTTTAGCGTTCAACGAGAAGATGGAAAATCCGCCAACCAACATCATCAACGCGGGTTGCTACATATTCTCTCGCTCTGTCTTTGAGGCGATTCCAGAAGGCGCAGTCGTGAGCGTGGAGCGCGAAACTTTCCCGGGCTTGCTCGCTAACGGCGCA
>CAJAEK010000096.1 GCA_903938735.1 uncultured Actinomycetes bacterium
TGGCTTGTAGGGATGTTCTGGTGTGCCCAGCTCCATGGAGTTGCAAGCAATAGAACCGCCATTATGTAGAGCAGAATCGCGGTGCGAATAATCGAGAACGCGGCACCCAAAAGTGAATCCAGCCATTTAAATGGACCAAAGAGAATCTTGCCGTGAAAAAACTTGGCGAAGCCCCTCAGAACTCGTTCACCGATGGCAGACCCAATCGATACAACCGCGAGAATCAAGAAAAGGTGCCCGACCACGCCGCCCCAATTCTTGATGACATGCAGCGCCACATACAAGCCGATTAATCCGCCGCCGACAAAGCCGATCATGGAGAATATCGATGCCAGAAAACCAGCGCGATAGCCGCGAACAAAAGAGGCAATCAGCGCGATCGTAAGAACTACATCGACAGCGTGCTTACTCAAATCGAAATCCCTAAATACTTCTTGACTTCGCTATACAAGATCGCATCCGATGTAATGATGCCGACATGGCGGTAGGTGACAACTCCTTGTGCGTTGATGAACCACGTGACTGGAACACCAATTCCGTATAGCGCCTTTGTGCGGCCATCGGGGTCAAAGAGAATCGGCCAGGTCATCCCGTGAGACAAAATAAACGCGCGACCCACTTTCATGTTGGGTTCTTCGACATCCACGCCGACAATCGCAACCTTTTTCGTCTGAGCTAAATCAACGAAGTGCGGAATCTCTTGCATGCAAGGAGCGCACCAAGATCCCCAAACATTGAGCACCACCGGTCCTTTTACGGATTCAAGAATCTGTCCCGCGCCACCGTCGATGCACGGCACGGTTGTGCCTTTGGTGATTGCTGGATTGTGCGCAATGGATGCACACGAAACTACTTGGCCTTGAACGTGTGGAGCCGCTTGTGGCGTGGATGAACCACATGCGGTAGCGAAGAAAACGCTAAGAAGGCTGAGGGTCAGCGCCACTCTTTTCACCATTAACGTCATTTAAAATCCTCGTCACTCTTCAATAGCGCTGTCGCCTTGATGGGATCGGTCTCGCCGATACCAAATGATGGACATAACTTAGCCAACGGGCAGGCGCCGCATGCTGGTTTCCGGGAATGACATATCCGCCGACCATGCCAAATCATTCGTTGCGACAGGTTGGTCCACTCTTTTTGCGGAATCAGCGCTCCGACTTCGTGTTCCACCTTCACTGGGTCTTCGCTTGTTGTCCAACCAAAGCGGCGACTCAAGCGACCAAAATGTGTATCGACCGTAATGCCCGGAATATCAAAGGCGTGACCCAATACAACGTTCGCGGTCTTGCGACCAACACCAGGCAGTGTTACTAGATCTTCAATGCGCGGCGGGACTTCGCCATTGAAATCGTGCATTATTTTTTCGCTCAACCCTTTGAGATGACGGGCTTTGGAATGAAAGAAGCCGAGCGGATGAATGATCTCTTCGATGACGTGGATATCTGCGCTCGCCATCTTTTTTGCGGTGCCGTATTTTTTGAAGAGTCGTGGCGTCACTGAATTAACTCGCTTATCGGTGCATTGCGCAGAAAGGACAGTGGCGACTGTCAATTGAAATGGCGTTTCAAAATCGAGTTCGCATCGGACGTTGGGATATCGCTTGGTAAGACCGCGATAAATAGCGGCGGCCCGCTTCTTCTTCTCCGCCTGCGATTCGCGCACGAGGAGCAGATTACTTTGGATTGGAGTCCTGCTCGCACTGGCGGTATCGTCAGCTTGTGGCCACAGCTAAAGAGATGAAAGACGAAGAGACCGTCCGCAAGGCGCCGTTATTTAGCGCGTTGGACGATGCATCTGCCGCTTCACTGCGCGCATCGATGTCTCCGGTAAAGGTCGCCAAGGGCAAGACCCTATTTAAAGAGGGCGATGCTGGCGATCGTTTATATGTCGTGGTCGATGGAAAGCTAAAGCTGGGCACATCCAGTGGCGATGGCCGTGAAAATTTGTTGTCGATTCTTGGACCGGGCGAAATGTTCGGCGAGCTCTCGCTCTTTGATCCAGGCCCCCGCACCGCAACCGCAACCGCGGTCACTGATTCACGCTTATTGGCGTTGGCTCATGATCAGGTTATTGGTTGGGTCACCCAGCACCCACAAGTCTCACTTCAGTTGCTTGGGCGGTTGGCGCAACGCCTGCGTCGCAGCAATGAAGTCTTGGCGGACTTGGTTTTCTCTGATGTACCGGGCCGTGTTGCAAAGGCAATCATGGATTTGGGTTCACGCTTTGGTGTTACCAAGGGCGATGAGCTGCACGTCAATCACGATCTCACCCAAGAAGAATTAGCACAGCTGGTCGGCGCATCACGCGAGACAGTAAACAAAGCACTTGCTGACTTTGCGGGCCGAGGCTGGGTTCGCCTCGAGCCACGCGCGGTCGTTGTTCTCGATTACGAGCGCCTGTCTAAGCGCGGTCGCTAACTCTTTTTTATTACTTCAGTTCGAAGGTTAATTCGACTTCAACCGGGGAATTCAATGGCAACTCTGCGACGCCAATTGCACTACGTGCTGCAACGCCCGCTTCGTCTCCCCACAACTTCATGAAGAGTTCTGATGCGCCGTTCGCCACGAATGGCGCGTTAATAAATCCTGGTACTCCGTTGACGTAGCAAACGATGCGAACAATCTTTGCGACGTTATCAACATCGTCAACTAAGTTGAGTGCGGCCATAGCGTTCAGTGCACAGATCTGTGCCATCTCTTTCGCTTGCTCTTGAGTTACTTCGCCACCGACTTTGCCGGTGAACGGAATTGCGCCATCGACCAACGGCAATTGTCCCGCAGTGAAGACAAGTTTGCCGGTCTTAACA
>CAJAEK010000097.1 GCA_903938735.1 uncultured Actinomycetes bacterium
AAGATTTGTATAGCCGAGTAGGCGGAAAATACTCAGCAGCTTCCACCCAGATCTCACTTGAACTAGGCCTGCCAGAACTCGCACCGAGCGGCCTGCCGGATTTGAGCGCAGGTGAGCGCTGAACTGCTCAAGTGGTGGGAAGCGAATAAAAACGCTTAGCACCTAACAACCTCATCGCAGTGAGCGCGTAAACGCCGGACATCACCAACGGCAAGATGTGAGAGATGCCGGATTTAGGCAAGATAACCGCGGCTAATAAGGCGCCCGTAACGATTGCGCCATTCACAACCACGTCATAAAAAGCGAAAGTGCGGCCACGGAATTCATCATCGATTCGGGATTGCACCAACGCATCGTTGGTGACTTTTACCGATTGTCCAAAGAGTCCGACAAAGAAGGCGGTTGTAATGAGTAGCCATTCGTGACCGAAGAGCGCAAAGAGAATTAAAAATGGAATCGCTGAAACCAATGAGATTCGAATCCAAAGATGTCGTCCAAAGAGCGTGACTAAGAATGGACTAATGAATGAACCAATGCCGATTCCCACACCAGCAATTGCGAGCGCAAAAGCGAAACCCTTCAACCCCGCATCTGGGTTCGATGGTGCGTGATAGGTATTACGTTCCAGCAACAAACCCATCAACGTCAAAGATGTTAATCCACCGCGTTGAATCGCGGTTGCAAAAATTCCCCGAAGCGCGTCGGAGTGATTGCGCAGAATCGCAAAACCTGCGCGGATTTCTACAATGCCGGCGTTCTCAGTGATTTCATGTTCGTGCGGGCCAATGTCAGCTGACTTCAATCGCATTGCGAGTGATGCTGCGATGAGATAACAGAGCGCCGCAACCAAAATGACAATAAAGTCAGAGAAGTCGCTTTTATGAAGGCGATCAAGAAGGTTCTTTGCGCCGATACCGATTCCGCCACCAATGACCACACCGATTGTTCCGCCAGTGACTGCTAATGCATTGGCACCAATCAATCGATGACGTTCAATGACCAACGGCAAACCAGCAGAAAGTCCCGCGAGGATTAATCGGTTGATTCCAAATGCAATCAGAACAAAGAGCGTCAGTAACAATCCGGTCGAACCACTCTTGATCAAAATAGCGATGACAATCAAAGTCACCGCACGTGCAAGATTGGAAATAACAACAATTCGTTGCCGGCTAAATCGATCAAGGAAAATTCCAGCAAATGGACCGACTACGGAATACGGCAACAAAACCACGCTGAAGGCCAACGCAGCTGCAACCGCATTTGGTTGGCGCTCGGGTGAGAAAAGTACAAACGAAGCAAGAGCGGATTGAAAAATTCCATCGGTTATTTGGCCCCACCAACGGATGGCCAAGAGCGTCCGGAACTTGTTCACCAGCCGAGCGTAGTTATCCCGGAAGGTTTATTCTTAGCCATTATGTGGTCACGTCGCGATGAAATCGATTATTCATTGGACCGCCGTGCCACTTTGATGGCGATTCAACGTGGAGCTGCATCGGCAATGGATGCATGTGATGCCGATCCTTATCTCCGCCGGGGCGCGCAGTATCACGGGGATCTAACTAATCGAGAGTGTCCGGTCTGTGCCAGAGGGCCAGTCCGCGAATTGCGATATGTCTTTGGCGATCAACTCGGTCAGTACTCCGGTCGTATCAAGACCTTGCCCGAGCTTGAAGAGATGGAGAACGAGTACGGCGAGTTTCGGGTCTACACGGTGGAGATCTGCTTGGACTGCGGCTGGAACCATTTGATCTATTCATTCTTATTAGGCGATGGCAAAGAGCGAAAGGCGCCGCGTCGCCAGCACACGCTCGAAGATGATGATTTTGATGCTACATATATAAAGAAGCATGAGCGTTTGGTGAATCAGACGCAATCAAAGCCAGTCACGCTGAGTTCTGACGGGAAACGGCCCGTGGGTCGAACGAAGGCTTGGTACACGCCACGAGGCAGACGGTAGCCTTAAACCATGGCCGCGCTTAAAGCACCGCAATTGAAGTTCGATCGGGAGTCTTTAAAGCTATATGCCACCCGCACCGCAATCTTTGGCATTGGTGGCGGATTTATTCTTGGTGTTCTCGCTTTCACCTACGCATATTTCACAGTCTCGATTCCGGATCCCAAGGCATTTGTTAATACCCAATCCACCATCATTCAGTACGCCGATGGCAGCGAGATTGGTCGAATCGGCGCCGAGAACCGACAGATTGTTAAGTTGGCCGATATTCCATTACAGGTTCGTCGCGCTGTTTTAGCAGCTGAAGATCGCAACTTCTATAACGAATCAGCGGTCAGCCCCACCGGCATGGCGCGCGCTATTTTTAATGACTTGCGTGGTGGTTCGCTTCAGGGCGGATCCACAATCACACAGCAATATGCAAAGACCGCCTTTTTGAACTCTGGCCAGACAATCTCACGCAAAATAAAAGAGATTGTTATTGCGATGAAATTGCAAGGTCAGATGTCGAAGGATCAAATCCTTGAAAATTATCTCAACACCATTTATTTTGGCCGCGGCTCGTATGGAATCCAGACCGCATCTCAGGTCTATTTCAACCGCACCGTCAATCAACTTAACGTTTCGCAGGCTGCTGTACTTGCTTCGATTTTGAACGGTCCCGGTTATTACGATCCTTATTACGGCGCAGCCAACGCGCTACGTCTTCATAATCGTTGGGCTTATGTGCTTGACCAAATGGAGAAGGCGAAGTGGATTACTGCGCGACAGCGCGCGAACATGAAGTTCCCGACTCTTGCGCCACACGTTACTGCCGGAACACTTTCGGGTCCGCGCGGATACGTTGTTTCATGGGTAGAGCACGAGCTGGCAAACCTGGGATTTAGCGATCAGCAATTACAAACCGGCGGCTACGTCATCAAGACCACCATCGATAAGACTGCAGAACAAGCAGCGATTGACGCTGTTAATAAAGGCTTGCCAGATTCAACCAAGATTCCTGATCTTCGAATCGGTCTAGTTTCGATTCGTCCGGGTTCCGGCGAAATTCTCGCCCTCTATGGCGGAAAAGATTATTTAGTCAGCCAGTTAAACGGTGCGACACAAGCGATTGCACAAGCTGGTTCCTCATTTAAACCTTTCACATTAGTTGCTGCGCTCGAAGCCGGAATCCCATTGTCGTCGGTCTGGAATGGATCATCGCCACAAGTATTTGATGATGCCGGTAAGCCATATCCAGTTTTCAACTACAACCAAGAGCAGTACGGCAATATCAGTTTGATTAAGGCGACCGCTGAGTCGGTGAACACGATTTATGTTCCGCTCGGTATCAAGGCTGGCCCCGATAAAGTTTTGGATGTTGCGCGACGCGCAGGAATCCCTGCCAACGTGGCGTTGATGCCCACACCTTCTATTTCGTTGGGAGTTGCAAGCCCGCACGTCATCGACCTGGCCGCGGCATACGCAACCTTTGCAGCACAAGGTATTTATGCCAAGCCATACATCATTAAAGAAGTGATCGGTAATAACAGCGGCGTTCTGTATCAGAGCAGCGTGCAAGCACAGCAAGTCTTTCAGCCAGATGTGATGGCGGATTTAACAACTGCGTTGCAAGCGGTGACCCAATACGGAACAGCGTCGCAATCGGTAGCTGGTCTTGGTCGACCAAGTGCAGGCAAGACTGGAACAACTACAAATAACGCTTCTGCTTGGTTCAACGGATACACACCACAGATGGCGACTACCGTGGGCATGTTCCGTAATGATGCAACGCTTTCACTGAACGGTCTGGGGGGTCTGCCATCAGTAACCGGCGGAACGTTCCCGGCAAAGATTTGGGCGCTCTATACAAAGGCGGCACTTGCTGGTCAGCCAGTTGTTCAATTCCCACCAGCGGCAAATATCGGCGGCACCGCTGCGCAATCCATGATTGGTGCGGTTCCGACCTTGGATCCATCGCTTGCGATTACGGCGTCACCGGCGCCTACCCGCGCACCGGTTAAAGTAAAAAGCACACCGCTCACTATTAAAAAGAAGTAGTTCATGAAGTTCGCGACCAAGACAGCGCTGGTCGTCGCACTTCTTGCTTCCTTGGTCTCTTTTGCAAAGTTCGATCACTGTCGAAATTCTGGTTGGGGCGTGCCGGATCAATATGTGCACGCTTGTTATTCCGATTTACCAGCGCTATTTAGTGCGCGCGGCTTAACAACACACACCTGGCCATATTCCAGCGCTACAAATTCGGTCGAATACCCTCCCGGCACTGCGATGGTTATGTGGGGTACGTCGTATCTGGTCGCGCATAACGCCAATCAATACCGAAACTATTTTGATATTAACGCGTTCTTGATTGCGCTCTTGTTTATTGGATCAATACTTCTGTTGCGACGCATGAAGCCAGACCTCTGGTATTTGGGTGCCTTCGCTCCCGCGGTTATTGGTTCGATGTATATCAATTGGGATATGTGGGCGGTGCTGCCGGCGATAGCGGCGATTTATTACTTTGATAAAGCGCGATATGAATTAAGTGCGTTGTTGCTGGGTCTTGCAACCGCCACAAAATTCTTTCCGATAGTCCTTCTCTTGCCGATCGCGCTGATTTTGATTCGGCGCCATCAATTACATAATTTAATGAAATACATCCTTATCTCGGTGGGGAGCACAATCGCAATCAACTTGCCATTCGCGCTCACACATACGACCGGTTGGTGGCGATTCTTTAAACTGAATTCCGATCGCGGTGCGGATTGGGGTTCACTCTGGCACGCGCTATCTGTTTTTGGCTTTAACGTCCCGCATCTCAATCTTGATTCCATTTTGCTCTTTTTGATGGGCGTTACCGCCTACATCTTGTATTTCCTCAAATTAGAGCGGGTGCCATCACTAGCTTCATCTTCTTTCTTTGTTGTTGCAATTTTTGTTACCGCATCAAAGGTTTATTCACCGCAATACATTTTGTGGTTAACCCCGCTTGCGGTTCTTGCGCTCCGGGATAAAAAAGACCGCGCCGCATTTTGGATCTGGCAGGGCGCAGAGCTTTTGTATCACCTGGCGATTTGGGAGTACTTCGCAGGGTTTGAAGGCGCGAAGTTTGGGCTGCCGGCGCATTGGTATGCCGCTGCGGCGCTGGTTCGAATATCCGCTTTGGGCTATTTCGCCTGGTCGATTACGCGTAAAGCGCGGCCATCCACAGCGCTCGAGAACCCACAGAACCCTGATTTTTCGCCACGCCGTGTCGGGGGTTACGCTTAGCCTTCCTTCATTGGAGCTCACGCCGTGGGTTTCCGCCGAAGGTTTTTAACCCTCCTGCCGCGGAAATACCGTGGCCGCTTTAGTCCAGAGGAGGTGGGGTTAACGCATGCGTCACTATGAACTCATGGTCATTCTTGATCCTGAACTTGAAGAGCGCACAGTCGCACCAAGCCTTGAGACATATCTCAAGATCATCAAAGACAGTGGTGGAACCGTCGACAAGCTCGACATTTGGGGCCGCCGCCGTATGACCTTCGAAATCAACAAGAAGTCCGAAGGTATTTACGCTGTCGCCGATATGCACTGTGGTCCAGAAGCGATCAAGGAACTCGACCGTCAATTAAATTTGAACGAAGCTGTGCTTCGTACCAAAGTCGTCCGTCCTGAATAACAACTAACTTCCATAAGCATCGAAAAGTAGAGATAGAGAAAAGAGAAGAAAATGGCAGCAGGAGATACCAACATCACCATGATCGGTAACCTCGTTAACGATCCGGAACTGCGCTTCACACCATCAGGTGCTGCAGTCGCAAAGTTCACGGTCGCTTCGACTCCGCGTTATTTAGATAAGGCCACCAACGAGTGGAAAGATGGCGATAGCCTCTTTCTTTCGTGCCAGATTTGGCGTCAGGCAGCTGAGAACGTTGCAGAATCTTTGACTCGCGGAATGCGCGTCATTGTTTCTGGTCGTTTGAAGCAACGCTCATACGAGACCAAAGAAGGTGAAAAGCGCACCGTATTTGAGGTTGAGGTTGATGAAGTAGGTCCATCACTTCGCAACGCAACCGCAAAGGTCACCAAGATGAACCGTGGCGCTGGCTCAGGAAACTTCTCTGCACCTGTCGAAACTGCAAGCTCTGACGACCCATGGTCGGCAGCGCCGGTCGGCGGCGGCTGGTCTTCAGCCGGAACCGACGATCAACCTCCGTTCTAATTAACCAACCATTCCTGCTATTCCAGAAATAGCGGGGCACCCTAAAAAGGAGCACCACAGTGGGCGCAAGAAATAACAAGACGCTGAAGCCAAAGCCAAAAGTCGGCAAGATGTCAGCGGCTGCACTAAAGAAGTTTAAGAAGAAGCCATGTTCTTTCTGCCGTGACAAGGTCACGTACATTGATTACAAGGATCTGAACACCCTTCGCAAGTACATCTCTGACCGCGGCAAGATTCGTGCTCGTCGCGTCACCGGTGCTTGCACCCAACATCAACGTGCAATTGCTGCCGCGGTTAAGAACTCCCGCGAGATGGCGCTTTTGCCTTACACCTCAACAGCTCGCTAAGGAAGGCGCATCATGAAACTGATTCTTACTCGTGAAGTAGCCGGTCTTGGTACTGCAGGCGATGTTGTAACAGTGAAGGACGGCTATGCCCGTAACTTCCTGCTCCCTAACCACCAGGCAATTGCTTGGTCAGAGGGTGGCGAGAAGCAGATCGAAGGCATTCGTCGTGCTCGTTCAGCTCGCGAAATTCAGTCACTCGATCACGCCAAGGAAATCAAGGCGAAGCTCGAGGCAGCCGAGATTGTTGTAAAGGCAAAGGTTGGTTCCACCGGTCACCTCTTCGGTTCAGTTACCGACAAGGACATCGTTGCGGCTATTAAGTCAGCAACTGGCGTGGATATCGATCGCCATCACATCAAGCTCGCAGGCCACATCAAGTTGGTTGGCAAGTACCCAGCGAAGATCTCTTTGATCTCCTCTGTCGTTGCCAATATCTCTGTAACGGTCGTCGCTGCTTAATTAAGTGAAATGATTTAAGCCCCCAAGAAATTGGGGGCTTTTTTCTTGCCGCGATACCGATTGCCACATAGTGAGACGCCTTAAAAAATCTTTATCCCCAGCTTTTAAGCGTAGCTAAACGGGCTATCCAC
>CAJAEK010000098.1 GCA_903938735.1 uncultured Actinomycetes bacterium
ACCGCGAACTTTTCAACTTCGCGCAGCAATGGCGTGGTCTTACGAGTATCGCGAATCTCTGTCTTGTGGACAGCGACAGCCGAGACCCAGTGGTGGGTAAGAGTGGCAATGCAACTTAACCGGCCCAGAAAGTTAAGCGCGGTACGTTCCGTCAACAAGAGCGCGCGAGTCAGCGCATACGCCTCAATGATGACCTGACCTGCGTCAACATGATCACCTTCGTTAACCAGAATCAAATAATCAGTAATTCCTTGGGTCTCCAAAGTCGCAGCCGCAACATGCAAACCAGCAACAATGCCGCTCTTGCGCGCACGATATTCCGCAACCGATTGATGGTCTACTGGAATTGTGGCGACCGAGGTGACATCAACGCCGCCCGCTAAGTCTTCGGTGATGGTGGCCGTCACCAATGATTCAATGTGGGTTGGATCTAACTTAAGCAGCTGCAGCTGATTGAGCAGCGGTTGTGACAGAGTCATTACTTCACCTCTTCAAAAGATGTCGACCATTTGCCAGAAGCATCCAGATGTTGGATCACGCGCTTGCGCCATTCAGGTCGAGTTTCTAGGTGATCGCTCCGCCAATGCGAGCCACGTGATTCTTCGCGTGCCAGAGCGGAGCGAACAATCGCGACCGCAAGTAGATAAAGGTTCGAAACTTCCCAGGTATCTAGCCCCGGCGCATCACTGGTGTGATGAGAAAGTCGTTCCAGTAATGCGGCGGTTTCGGTGAGCGATGAATCCGAACGCATAACGCCGGCGCCTTGACTCATGCCCAACTGCAGCGGCAACTTCACATCGGCGCGTAAGAGAAATGCCGGTGAAGCGTCAGCAATAGGTTCTTGTTGAGCCGGCAGGCCGGAAGCAATATCAGCTGCGATTCGAGTTCCGAATACCAGGCCTTCCAGCAGCGAGTTAGAGGCCAATCGATTTGCGCCGTGCGCACCAGTACACGCTGTTTCGCCGCAGGCATATAAGCCGTCGATTGTTGTACGTCCATGCAAATCTACTTTTACGCCACCAGATGCGTAATGCGAAGCAGGTGCTACTGGAATCAATTGCTTGGTGGGGTCGATTCCGTTTTCGATGCACGAGGCATAGATGGTTGGAAAACGAGTAACAAAGTCGTGAATCCCGGTGGCATCAAGCCAGACGTGTGGCGAATGCGATTCCTTCATTTGAGTGAAGATTGCCTTCGCGACAACATCGCGCGGCGCTAAATCCGCTTGTGGGTGCTTGCCCACCATAAAGCGCTCGCCTTTGTCGTTTACCAAAAACGCGCCTTCACCTCGAACCGCTTCGCTGATCAATGGCTGTTGTCCGCCTGCGGCAGCATCGCGCCAGAGCACGGTGGGATGGAACTGAATGAATTCCACATCCGCAATTGCAGCGCCAGCTCGCAGCGCTAACGCAACACCATCACCGGTAGAAACAGAAGGGTTGGTTGTTTGCGAATAGACCTGACCGAGACCACCAGTTGCAATGACAACGGCGCGCGCCAGTCCACGGCCAACGCCATCTTTACTGCCGGCACCAATCACGTGCAAGGTAACGCCACAGACTCTGCCAGTCGCACTCTTCAATACATCGAGCGCAAGCGCGTTTTCAATAACTTCAATTCCGGTATCGCTGCGAACCGCCGCTAGCAATGCACGTGAAATTTCGGCACCCGTGGCATCGCCACCAGCGTGCAAAATTCGATTACGAAGATGGCCGCCCTCGCGCGTTAACGCAATCTCACCTGTCTCGGATTTATCAAAGACCGCACCGCGCGCAATCAATTTACGGACCGCTTCTGGACCTTCGGAGACGAGAACTTCGACAGCTTGGCTATCGCACAGGTCGGCACCGGCAATCAACGTATCTTTCTTATGTTGTTCCGGCGTATCGCCAGGTCCCAGCGCAGCTGCAATACCGCCTTGTGCCCACTTAGTGGAACCTTCATCAATCTTCGCCTTCGTCACCAACAGAACAGAGAGACCAGATGCGCGAATCTGTAACGCGGTTGTTAAGCCTGCAACGCCCGAACCAATCACGATTACATCAGCCGTTGTTGTCCAGCCTGGTGCGCCAGCTAATAACTTCATGAGTTGGCCACCTGCATCGGCATATTGTCCAACAATCGGACCCCATTTACCCAACCCGCAATGATTGCTCGAGCTGCGCCGGTATCGGCCGTTGCAAGCTGGAAATTGGATTCATCGATTATTTCGGCGTAATCCAAGGTAAAGCCTGGCTCGGTTGCTAACACTTGATGGAGAACCCCTCGTTGGTTCGCGAACCCTGTTGCCTGAGACGCTTCACGAAGCGCTCGTGAGATCACCAGTGAAGAACGACGGCCGGCTTCAGCCAACCGAATATTTCGAGAGGACATCGCCAATCCGTCGGGTTCGCGGACCAATGGCGCCGCAACGATGGTGATTGGCAGATTGAGGTCGTGCACTAATTGACGAATCAAAAAGAGTTGCTGAAAATCTTTTTCGCCAAAAATCGCGACTTCGGGTTGGACGAGATCAAAGAGTCTTTTCACGACAGTTACGACACCGTCAAAATGTCCGGTGCGATGTACGCCTTCGTAGAGATTGCCGATTGGGCCAGCCGGAATAATTGTTGGTTCCGCTGGATACATCTCTTCGACCGTGGGCGCCCAGACATAATCCGCGCCCGCGGCCTTTGCCTTTTCAGTATCGCCTGAAACATCGCGAGGATACTTCGCAAGGTCATCTGGATTCTCGAATTGCAGCGGATTAATGAAGATGCTTACCGCGACGTGTGGTGCATATGTTCTTGCAAGAGTGATGAGTGATTGATGGCCAGCATGAAGCGCGCCCATAGTCGGCACAAAGGCCAGTGGGTGCTTCATCTCGTGCATCATGCTCCAGTCCTTTCGGGGTACCGGGCTATCAGGAGATTAAGGTTACTCGGCTTGGTTGAGCGCCGCCAATAGCGAGGCGAGATCACCTTTACCCGGGATGAATCCATCGGGATCAATCTCATTCCACGGTTGTAATACAAAGCCACGTTCGTGGGCGCGTGGGTGTGGCAACACAAGTTCGTCGGTATCCATCACGACATCGCCCGCGACAATCAGGTCTAAATCCAACGTTCGTGGCCCCCATCGAACATCGCGAACTCGACCTAGCTTTGCCTCGATCTCGTGCATGGCACGTAACAAATCAAGTGGATCGAGTTTGCTTTCGCCGATTGCAACTGCATTTTGATAATTCGGTTGTTCCGGACCACCGACTGGTTCGGTCTCAATAATTGTGGAGAGGTTGGTGACCTCAATAATCTTGGCTAGCTCCACCACGCCTGCTTCAATCATCGCATGTGGTTCTTGGTTTCCATTGGGCAGATTAGAGCCAAGGGCAATGACAACTTTCATCGTGTGCGTTCGATGGTGACCGCAACATCTGCAAACTCGACCGGAATCGGTGCATGCGGCTTATGAACGGTTACCTTCACTGATGGCGCCAAGGTAAATCGTTGCAGAATTTCGGCGGCGATTCGTTCCGCCAGCGCTTCAATCAATGCAACGCTTGGTCCAGTTATTTCCGCGACCACAACGTCAGCGATATCAGCATAGTTAACCGTCTGTGTCAGGTCGTCGCTTTGGCCTGCGGCGAGTAAATCGATTCGCAATTCAATATCGCAAATAAATTCTTGACCCTCGAGTCGCTCGTTCTCGAATACCCCGTGATAGCCAATAGCACTGATGCCCGTGACAGTGATGAAATCCATTAGCGCTTTAACCTCTCGACTACTTCGATTGCATCGCGATGCGGCTTGACCGAATGCGTCCGCACTCCCCATACGCCCAATCGAGCCATCTCGGTGGTTATCGCGATCGTTGCTGATTCACGATTGTCGGGGTCAACGCCTTCAAGAAGTTCGCCCAAGAATCGTTTACGTGAAGCCCCGATAAGCAATGGATAACCGAGCAATGAGAGTCGATCGATATTCGACAGTAACTCCCAGTTGTGTTCGGCAGTTTTCGCAAAGCCGATGCCCGGATCCAAAATAATTTGTTCCGCTTGTACCCCGGCCTTGATGAGCGCTTCGGTTCGGTCTTCGAGTTCATCTTTTACTTCCGAGACCACATTCTTATAGACCGCTTTGCTCTGCATCTCCGCCGAATGACCGCGCCAGTGCATGGCAACATATTGAATCTGCGGGTTCTTAGCAATTAGTGGTGCCATATCAACATCTGCAAGACCGCCGCTCACATCGTTCACATACTGGGCACCAGCGCTAATCGCCGCTAGCGCCGTACTCGCACGCATAGTGTCGATGCTGACCGTTGCCCCAAGTTCGACTAATTCGGTGATGATGGGAACAACTCGATTCTGTTCTTCATCAGGTGATACTCGTTCGGCGCCGGGCCGGGTCGATTCGCCACCGACATCAATAATGTCTACGCCTTCGGCGATCATTGTTTGCGCGCGTGTTAACGCATCAGCGAAAGAAAAATGGCGACCACCATCGGCGAAGGAATCAGGTGTGACGTTGAGAATTCCCATCACCAAGGTTCGGCTGGTCATGAAAGTATGAGCGACATCGCCTCTGCGCGAGTAGCCGCATGGCGCAATTGACCGCGGACCGCGCTCGTTGTTGTGCGGGCGGCGGTTTTACGTACACCACGCATCGACATACACAAATGTTCGCAATCAATCACAACGATTACGCCAGCTGGATCCAGGACTTCAACCAACGCATCAGCAATCTGAGTCGTCAATCGTTCTTGAACCTGAGGTCGCTTGGCATACATATCTACCAACCGCGCGAGCTTGGAAAGGCCAGTGATCCGACCGCTCTCACCTGGGATATAGCCGATATGCGCCACGCCATGAAATGGCGTCAGGTGATGTTCGCAATGCGAAAAGACTTCGATATCGCGCACAATCACGAGCTCGCTATGTCCTAAATCGAAAGTTGTTGAAAGAACTTCTTGCGGAGTTTGAAAAAGCCCCGCGAAGTTCTCGCGCATCGCGCGAGCCACTCTGGCTGGGGTATCCCGCAATCCATCACGATCTGGATCTTCTCCGATAGCGATGAGCAGTTCTTTTACCGCGCGCTCAGCACGATCCTGATCAAACTCGTTCTTCGCTCCACCCGCGAGTGGACCCATAGAAACTGAGTTGATATCACTCACTAGCAGGTGGCGCTTTCTTCACGGCCGCTTTCTTGGCAACCTTCTTTACAGGTGCTTTCACTTCAGCCGCAGCCTTCGCTTCGGCTGGTGCTTCGGCTTCAACAACTGGTTGCTGAGGCTTTGCTGGCGAGAGTGCAACTGGTGGTTTAGAGCTTGGAGTGCGAGTGGCGGAACCTGTCCAAGCTGGACGAGGTGCAACTGGCTTTACCTTGGCAAAGATGCGTTCAATCTCATCCTTAAGCAAAGTTTCCTTCTCAAGCAGTTCGACTACGAGCTCATCCAAAATCGATTGGTTAGCTACCAGAATGTTGTATGCCTCTTGATGTGCATTCTCAATCAGGACGCGAATCTCGGAATCAACGACTCCAGCAATTTCTTCTGAATAATCGCGTTGGTGTCCATAGTTACGACCCAAGAATGGTTCGCCTTCAGATACACCCAGCTTGATAGCGCCAATGCGCTCAGTCATTCCGTACTGAGTAACCATCGCGCGCGCCAAATTGGTCGCCTTCTCAATATCGTTGGAAGCACCCGTGGTTGGGTCATGGAAGATCAATTCTTCAGCAGCACGACCACC
>CAJAEK010000099.1 GCA_903938735.1 uncultured Actinomycetes bacterium
CAATACGGCATCGGAGACTCAAAGATTTTCGCACTCGATGGCGTTGACCTGCAGATTGGGCTGGGGGAATACGTCGCCATTATGGGTCCATCGGGTTCGGGTAAATCGACGTTGATGAACATCATGGGTGCGCTCGACATCATGACATCCGGTCAGTACTTCTTGGATGGCATTGAGATTTCATTGATGGATGAGAACGCCTTGGCGATTGTGAGGGGCCGGAAGATCGGCTTTATCTTCCAATCGTTCAATCTCATTCCGCGCACCACCGCGATTGCGAACGTGGAGCTTCCGATGGCTTACCAAGGTATCAAATCTGCTGAACGCAAGAAGCGCGCGACGGCAGCGTTAGAGGTCGTTGGCTTGGGTGATCGCATGGATCACGAACCCACAGAGCTCTCTGGCGGACAGCAACAGCGCGTTGCCGTGGCACGTGCGTTGGTGACTCGTCCGGCATTGTTGTTGGCCGATGAACCCACCGGTGCCTTGGATTCAAAGTCCACCGCTGATTTGTTGGATCTTTTCGATCAGATCAACGCAGCGGGTCGCACCGTTGTGGTGATTACTCACGAACAAGAAGTGGCCGACCGCGCCAAGCGAGTAGTGCGTATGCGTGACGGCAAGATTGTGAGTGACACACTCAATCCGACTCGTCCTTCAGACAAGAAGGTGAGCGCATGAACGTTATAGAAATCATCCGCTTTGCGCTGCGCGGTCTGACTATCAATCGGCTGCGCACTGCGTTAACAACGCTGGGCATCATGATTGGCGTTATGTCAGTAATCATCTTGATTGCTGTGGGTAACGGATCATCGAAAGCGGTTCAGGCTTCGCTCGATCGTTTGGGCACCAACTCCATCCAGGTTCGTTCTGGTGGCGGTGGCTTTGGTCCACGTGCGCGTGCGGTCTCGAACAACATCAAGCCATTGACGGTGCAGGATGCAGCCGCGCTGGTGAACCCAACGTTGGCACCCGATATCAAGCAAGTTGCGCCGATGATGAATGCGACTGGATCGTGTGTGAACGGATCTTCGACATCAACACCATCTACATTTGTCGGCACGACGTCTGGATATTTTGAGGCATCCAATACGCCGATTGCCAAAGGCACATATTTCTCAGATGACGATGTGACGCAGGGTCGTCGTGTTGCCATCATCGGTAACACCACCGCGACTGAATTGTTTGGCACCGATAACCCGATTGGTCAGACCGTGAAATGTTCTGGTATTTCCTTCACCATTATCGGCACCACGCAAATTAAGGGTTCATCTGGTTTCCAGGATGGCGACTCGCTCTTTATCGCGCCCATCACCGCTATTGAAAGCTCGATTACCGGTTACGGATCGTTGTCCTCCATCATCGTTGAAGCAAAAACCGCGGTCGGTACCACCAACGCCCAGACCGAAATTCAATCTATTTTGGATGCGCGCCACAAGGTGAAGAACGCCAATAGCCGCGATTACCGCTTGTTTAACCAGGCGCAATTGCTCGCCACATCTTCGTCCAGCTCTTCAGTCTTCACGGTGTTGCTCGGAACTGTTGCGGGTATTTCATTGCTTGTGGGCGGTATCGGTATCACCAACATCATGTTGGTGACCGTTATCGAGCGAACTCGCGAAATCGGTATTCGCAAAGCTATCGGTGCGCCCAAGGGCGTCATCTTGTCTCAGTTCTTAATCGAAGCAACGATATTGTCGTTAGTCGGTGGTCTCTTAGGGGTCATCGGGGGATTCATTGGATCCCATTTCACTATCGTGGGCGTTAAACCGATCATCGTTCCATCATCAGTATTTCTTGCCTTCGGAGTCAGCATCTTGATTGGTGTTTTCTTCGGTGGCTACCCAGCATCACGTGCAGCATCACTACGACCAATCGAGGCACTGCGTTATGAGTAATCCGACCAACACCCCAGATTTAACTCCTGCCTTTGATCTCTTTGGAGTTCCCGAAGAGGACAACCTGAAGGAACAACTCGCTAAGGGAACCTTCCAGTGGACCAACAAGTACACGCGCATCCTTGCGATTGTTTTAGTTCTCGTGGGTTGCTTATCTGCCGGTGCGGTCTATGGACATTACGAGGCGACTAAGTCATCGAGTGGTGGATTAACCGCTGGCAATCTCTCCTCACTGCGTTCTGCATTTGCGAGCGCCGGTGGTGCAAGCGCGCTGGCTGGTGCATCGGGTGCATCAGGATTTGCAGGTGGTGGATTCGGTGGTGGCGGATTTAGTCGTGGTACTGCTGGAACAGTTGCAAAGGTTTCCGGCAACACTGTGACCATTACTTTGAGCGCGACCCCAACAACACCGATCAAGGTCGGCGATAACGTGACGGTGCGCGGTGCCACGGGCGGCGCTGCAGGTGGTCTGACTGGTGGAACCGGCGCATCTGCTTCTGGTCTCGCATCAGGTTCTTCCGCTGGTCCTTCAGCCGGCGCACCTGCAGGCGCTCCTGCTGGTGCAGGTACTGCATCCGGCGCACCACGTGCTGGTGGCGCTGGCGGCCGTTTTAGTAACCCTGCCTTCACTGCCTGCCTTGCAAAGGCTGGCGTCACCTTTACCGCGGGCACACGCCCTGATTTCACTGACCCTAAGGTGGCTGCCGCTATCCAGAGCTGTGCGACCTCACTTGGTCTATCCGCTCCCGGCGCTCCAGGTGCCGGCGGAAGTGGCTTTGGCGGCGGCACAGGACGTTCCGCGGCCCCAGCAACGCCAGCGCCTGCAGCATCGCCCTCTAACTAGCTCAAACTAGAGTGTGCCCATGACTTGGGGTACACGATGACAACAGGCGGCTTTACATCAGCACAGCTCTCCACCGAGGAGAGCCTCTTTGAGCTTCCCTCGTTGGATATCGCGGCTTGCCTCGAGATCGGCGAGATTGCGGTGGGTCTGGGGCGCTCGCGCGACCTGGGCATCGCCATAGAAGTTCGGCTGGTTCAGGATGGTCAGGACTGGACCGTCTTTCATGCATCGCTGCCGGGATCAAAGCCCGAGAATGATTCGTGGATTGCCCGTAAGGCGCGCGTTGTGATGGCGACGGGCCATTCGACGATGCACGAGCGCGTAGTTTCAGAAGAGCGCAACTTTGATTGGTACGTCGAAAAGAATCTGCCCGAGGCAACGCACGCCATTCACGGTGGTGGATTGCCACTGAATGTTGTGAGCCGTGGCTTGGCCGGCATCTTGTTGATCAGCGGATTGCCACAAGTCGAAGATCATTTGTTAGGTGTTGAAGTATTAACCGAGTTTCTAGCGCGTAAAGGTGAAAACGATTGAGTTCTGAGATTTGGGTAGCTGGCGAAGTTCTGATTGATTTAATTCCACAAGCATCCGGCGAGAAGTTAGCCGTTGTCGGTGGCGGACCAGCGAATACGGCAAAGGCGCTCGCCAAGTTGGGTTTTGATTCTTATTTCATCGATGGCATGTCGACCGATGCCTACGGCCAAAAGGCTAAGGCAGAGTTGTTGGCCGATGGCGTCAATCTAAAATACGTACCTTTTACCGACAAACCCACCTGCACCGCCGATGTCTCGTTAGATGCAAACGGTTCTGCTTCATATATTTTCACCATCGATGGCACCGCAACATTTGATATCTCGCATTCGTGGTTGCCCGATCCATTGGTGATTAAGCCAGCGGTATTGCATATTGGAACATTGCTGACCATCATCGAACCCGCGGTGACTATCGCGCACGAATGGGCGTCCAAGGTTGCGGATGTCGCGCCGATTGTTTTTGATCCCAACATTCGGCCATCCGTGCAGGGCAACCGTGATTTATATGAAGCGGCCATCGCAAAGTGGGCCGCGATTTCTTCGGTCATCAAGGTCAGCGATGACGACTTGGCGTGGTTGTTCCCGGACCGTGATCCGGTCGATGTTGCCAATGCATGGATTGCTGATGGAGCAGCTTTGGTGGTTATTACCCGTGGTTCTGAAGGTTTAGTCGGCGTTACCGCGTCCGGCATGGTTTCGGTGCCGGGCGTGAAAATCACGGTCGTGGACACAGTGGGTGCGGGCGATACGGTCGGTGCGGTTGTGGTTGAAGCAATTGTGGAGCAAGGTTTGGCATCGTTACAC
>CAJAEK010000100.1 GCA_903938735.1 uncultured Actinomycetes bacterium
AAACCAGCGCAAGCTTCTTCTTGATAGATGTCATGTTTTTCATTAGTTGTTTGGCAATCCCTTCGCTGGCATTGCAGGACGGACGTATGTGGACTTCACAACAGCTCCGGCTCCTGAATCGGTGGTGTAAACGACGTACTTACCGCCTGCTGGCAACATGGTGCCGGTTGGGCCGTATGTGCCAAACCAGTATCCGTTGAAGCCCACGTGGCTCGATGCACCGTAGTTGAGCGGAGCAAGACCAGCGTTAGCCCAGGTTGAGCCCTTGCTTGCGATAGCAGCTAGCAAGCCGGCGCGTGATGGATCTTTACCAGCAGCGCGAAGCGCCTCGACGGTCAACATCGCAGTGTTCATAGCGACCAGGACGTTGTTATCGAACGTTGCACCTGCGTTGTATTGGGTGTTGATGGCCTGGAACTGTGCAACGTAAGGATCGGTTGCGTCAGCTGGTGACGGCAATGATGAAAGGCCAATCGCGCCATACATAACCGCGGTTGGAACTCCGATTGCCTTAAGTGTTGTGGCATCGCCACCGACAGATCCGAGGATCCATTGGGTCTTGAAACCAAGCTGATACGCAGCACCAAGTGCTGGGCCAGCAGCTGATGAAACACCGAACATGATGGTGACATCTGCGCCGTAAGCCTTTGCCTTACCAACCCATGAAGCACCTGTTGCAGCGCTTTGTGAGCCTGATGCGTAACCAACCGAGTTAGTTGCATCGAAGGTCAAACCGCCAGCCTTGAAACCAGCAAGTGCGTCGGTACCGAAATCGTCATCCTGATAAATCAAGAAGACTTTCTTACCGGCAAAGTTCTCTTTGATGTACTGCGCCATGATCTTTGCTTCCATTACATATGAAGCCAAGATTGGGTAAGTGGTTGGGTACTTCGTCGCATTTGCGAATCCACTAAATCCAGTGTTGATGAAGAGTGAAGGGATGCCGCGGCGACCAAGGTTGACCGAGCTAGCAATCGCTTCGTTGTTGGCGGTACCAAGCTGGCCAACTGTTGCGAATACCTTGTCCTTCAAAATCAAATCATTGGTCTTTGCAACCGCCAGAGTTGGCACATATGAATCGTCTTTAACGACGAGCTGCACCTTGCGACCATTGACGCCACCGTTGTCGTTGACGTAGTTGAAGTACGCCTGCATCGCGGCTGGAATCTTGTTGTATCCGGGCGAAGCCGCGCCGGTCAATGGAAGAGTGATTCCGAGTTTAATGGTCGTGGGAGTCACGCCGTTTCCTGCGGCTTGTGCCGGCAACGCGGATGCGACTAACGCACCAACGGCGATTGTTGTTGAGGCGATAAGCGAACGCTTGCGCCATTGTTTTCCTAGCATGTAGAGCCTTCCGTTGAGGGATTGGAGGTTTCTTCTTGCGATGTAAGTATCGCTATTTACTTTTTTTGATGCGCCTACGGAGCGGTCCTTCAGGGAAGAAGAGCACCGTAAGAATAAGAAGTACAGCGGTTACTAACCCGGGGAGGTTCGCGGAGACACGCTCTGCCCCACCCAGCTTCGTCGCTAGCGAATCGGATAGTTCAGGGATAGTCACCAGAACTACTGCACCAATAATGCTACCTCGCAGGCTGCCCACCCCGGCAAGTACCGCGCCTGTAACAACCGTGAAAGATAGGCTCAACGGGAAGGCGCTAGGCGTAACAAGGTTAAGACTGAGCACAAACAAGGCACCGGCCAGGCCAGCGATTCCAGAGCTCAGTGTGAAGGCCAAGACCTTCGAACGTCCGACATGAATGCCAGCCAGTGCCGCAGCTGTTGGGTTGCTGCGCATCGCGCGCCATTGGCGACCGTAACGACTTCCCAAAATATTTTGAGTTACCCAGACCATTAATAGTGCGGCCGAACCGGTGATCCAAAAGAACCAGTGGTACTGCGTGAAATCCGCACCGAGTGAAGCCGGTGGTTGTGGCACGTTATACGGCAAGCCTTGTTCGCCGCCCAGAATATGGAATTGGTCAGCCAGTGAAGGCAAGCCAACAGCGAGTGCCAGAGTTGTGCCCGCAAGATACGGCCCAGACAAACGCGCGGCAGCAAATCCGAGTATCGCTCCAAAGAGCGCTGCTGCTAATACTGCGGCGACAAAGGTAAGCAATAAATTGAAGTGCCAGTACTTTTGCGACAAGACTGCGGCATA
>CAJAEK010000101.1 GCA_903938735.1 uncultured Actinomycetes bacterium
ATTCAGGTCTTTGACAACAACAGCGGCTCGGCCGCGCTGGGAACTTCGGACTCAGCAACATCTAAGGCCGCTACTCCATATACCTACACCACTTATAACGCCGCAAAGTTTTATATTGGCAACGACAGCACCACGGTCAATACTCTCTCAAATGCGTACACCGACATTGAAAACGCGACTGACCCAACGACCGATTCAAGCGTTAACGTGCAGATTACTTTCGATCCGGATTTAGTCGCAGACTTTGCGAATTCGCAGAGCGTTTATAAAATCGTTGTTCAAACGACAGCCCATTATGCTGGCGAGCCGCTTAGCTAGTTAGCGGCAACCTCATGGACCGCGATATTTTTGTTAATGACTACGACAACGTCAAAATAGTCGGAGAATCTCAATTTCCTGATTCAAAAATTCTTTTCACCATGTCTAACGTTCTGGGCGAAAAGACTGTATTGATTACGCCTAACGAAATCATTGAGAGCAAGGCGAAGATGTTCGTTCAAGCTCCACGCGAGCGCGTCGTCACCGGCGCGGCAGCAGCCACGCGCAATGGAGTTACGGTTCTCAAGTTTGTCGGCTATGTATTGAGCGCGATTCTCATTACCTTTGCTGGCCTATCAGCCACCGGCGTCATGAAAGCTCGTATTGTTCTTACTGGATCTATGGTTCCAACTATTAATCCCGGCGATATCGTTTTGTTGGCAAAGCCATCAACCATGCAGCCCCATATCGGTTCAATCGTTGCCTATACCGCGCGCCGATTCGACGGTTCGGCCGTCGCAACATTCACCCACAGAATTATTAGCGGAGATCCGCAGAGCGGCTTTGTGATGAAGGGTGATGCGAACCCGTCGCCAGACGTCCAGCATCCGAAGCTTCAAGATATTTCCGGTGTGGTCTTCTTTACGATTCCGTTTATCGGAAAGATTCTGACCACCAAGATGTTGATTATCTTCGTCCCGGTCATCGTGGGCATTTGGTTTATCTCTGATGCGTTGAAGAGCGATGGCTAATCCGTGAAGCGCCTCAAACTCATCGGACTACTTGCAGCCGCGATTGCGGTTGTTGCACCCACCGTCGCAACGGCTATCGATATTCCGTTGCTGACATGGGAGCGCGGACGCGTGCAAGAAGTTGTTCTCGGCGGGGGAGCGGTATCGAACCATTGGACCGTGGAGCTCATCGGACAAAACCAGACTCCAATGACTTTCACCGCAAGTTCGGCCAACAAGTCGGGCTATATCGTCTATTCGCTTTCTCTTTCTGATTCTTTACCACTGGGCGCGTATTCCATCGTGACCCTTGGGAACGGATCGCCACAGACCACCGTTGCCGGCGTCAACGTTGTGGCTATGTCGGTGTATTCAGTGACCACAGTGCCGCGCGATTTAGCGTTCATCATCGCCATGATCGCATTCTTGACCGCTTCAATCTCAGCCCTACGTGCTCGTAAGTATTCACACATCTCGTTCATGAATACTCAGTCGGTCCTGAACGAGGTCGACGTAGCAGGCTCCGAGGATCTTTCGGCTTTTGATATCAACCACCCAAAGAACCGCATGGGTCCGGCATCTCGCGCCTTTGATTTACGCGCCCGCGCCATTTCCGGAATGCCTAAATCGCTCTTCCGCTTTTTGATTCTGCGTGATGGAGAGCTGTCGCATCGCATCTCACCTTTGCTCTACTCACTGCTCCCTGTTGCCGGCGTCATCGGTGCCTTTGTTGCATCGGTCGAAGTTTCCAAGGCGGGCAACCTTGCCAAGACCGGCGTTGCGGCTTTCGTCGCAATCGCATTGGTAGGAATTCTGGATGCTTTCTCTGGTCTCGTAGCCACTCTTACCTTCTGGGTGATTCAACTCTTCTTGGGTAATGTGGCCAGCTTCCGTGATCTGATGGTGATGGTCGCACTTGGCGTTTGCTGGATTGCGCCGTCGCTCTTCGGGTCGATTTTCCGTGATGTCACCAGCAAGGATTTCACCACAGCTCAGACACCACAAAAGACTTTGGTTCGCTACCTCGGCCTGCTTGAAGCTGGCGTCGTTGGTGGCGCGCTCTTCTATCTTGGTCAGAAATTGATTACCAGCCTGCTGGCTTCAGTTACATCAGTCCGACACATCGGTTTAATCGAAGTGCTCATCGTTGGTCTTGCCGTTATAGCGAAAGGCGTGGCGGACGATTTCTCGGATAAGAGCCTGACGCCAGCAATGAATGCACGGGTTGAAGCAATCGACGTAAAGCGCGTATCCAGCCCCCAAACCGCACTTGGATTATTTGTAGTCTTCTTCGCTTTCTCCTATATCTGGAGCCAATCTTCCGGAAAGTCGCTGCTCTTTGCCGTCCTCTTCTCAGCCCCATATTTCTTGCTCTTCATTCGATTCGATCTCAAGCGCGTCACTTTCATGACTGAGGTGCCTCGCAATATCTTCCTTGAAGCGATTGTGACCGCGGGCGTCACGTTGGCGGTTTTCCTCCAAGTTAGTGGCCTGCCATTGCTATCCACCCAAAAATCCGGGCTCTTCCTGCTCCTTGCAGGCATCCCAGGTCTGATCCACGCCTTCTACAGCGCCGTGTGTGATTCTGCTGAAAGAAAGGGGATAATAAGCGAGTGAAGAAGATTGGCTTTCTCCTCTTGGTCTTGACCCTCAGTCGAGTCGCGGTTGCGTATGCAGCGACCACGTCAACTCCTGTCACCAATCAAAATTTCTTCTTCGGCAACACCGCTGCAGGAACCGCAGCAATGAATCAAGTACTCGCACTTCTCGTTGGCCCAAAGGGACCACCAGGACCTGCCGGCGTTGCAGGTAAAGATGGTTTCGTTGGTTTGAACGGTCAAAACGGAAAAGATGGATTGCCAGGTGCTCCTGGTGCAATAGGACCACAAGGTATTCCTGGCGCAAAGGGCGAAACCGGAACCGCTGGACCACAAGGACCTGCCGGTCCAAAGGGTGCGGACGGAACAAATGGTAACGGTGGCGGATCAGGCGGAAGCGTTTCATTCGCTGACGGCCAAATTCTCGTCGGTTCATGTCAGCCCGTTTCGGAAACCGTTACCGTTTCAGTAGATCGATATTTCACTGGCACGGAATTCCACTTTGCTGATTTTAATTTCTCGGGCCTCAATGCCAACTGTGGTTCAAAAGTCTTGACCGTGGACTTGGTTATGGCGAACACCATTAGCGCTGGTAAAACGTACTTACATGACGATGAAATCGTCTGCCGGTACACCTTGCCAACTCCACCTGCATCGACCACCACCGTTTCGGACCTTAACTCCACCTGTTCGATTTATCGCAACCATGTGAACACCAACACTGCCGTTCGCATGGATGCTGTGAATACCCTCGACTTCACCGGAGCCATCGGCTTCCAGATTGCGGGCTAGTGATGGCGCGTAAACCACAGAACGGCGCAGGGGAGAGCAAGAAGCCGGCACCAATCATCTCCAAGTTGCCGATTCCGATCTCCGATTCACCGCTTGTTATTGACTTGCCTGATGGCCAAAAACTTGTTGTCGGTCGCATGATTCAAGGCACAGTTATTGAAGTAGCGACCTGGCGCGGCACTGGCCGTCCTGACTCACGTACAAGTCGTTTGATGTTGGGTATGAGCATCGGCGATGTGAATCCGCCAAAAGAAGAGCCAATTACATCCGAGCCAAAGACGGTAGATTTCGAAGGCAATGAAGTACCAGCACCAAAGAAGCGCGCACGCAGCTCGAACAAGTACCTCGCGATGGCGCAAGATATCTGGTTGAAAGTTTGGGGCGAACCAAAGCCAAAGAAGGCAAAGTCAGTCAGCCCAACCGGCGAGAAGATCAACAAGACAGGTTTCGCGGGTAAGGCATCCTTTGCTGCCAAGCTTCCTAAGATGGGAAAGCCCGGCATCTCGGCGTTCAAACGTGGAGCGAAGTCCGTCGGCAGCGTCGCGGCCCCGAGCGAATCACGAGTATCGCGTCGTGAATCCAGTGCCGAATCCGACGAGATCGCCGCATGGTTGGAAGAGATTTCAGAGAAAGCCCGCGTGAAAGTTGAAGGCAAGGGCGCATCTGCGACGACCGTTAAGTCCACACCAGCGAAAAAAGCTGTCAAAAAGAGCCCTACTAAGCCAGTCAAGCGCAAGTAGTTAGGTACCCTTTACCTATGTTGAGAAGCGCTGCAAAGCCTGCAGGTATCGCCCTGTTGGTTATCGCCATATTCATGGCGCTGGGCTTCCGGATTAACCACCCTCATTACGGTGTAGGTAGCGCGCTTGGCTCTGCAAAGTCCAGCCTCGCCCTCTACAAAACCGGCGGCACCCCAACCGTGGGTCAAAAGGTTTTGATTACTGTTCCTAACTGGCCAGCAGCGTCACCTGCGCTCGGCGTTGTTCGCACTGTGCAAGGAAATAACATTTTGGTCATTTTGGGTAACGATATTCGCCAGGTATCGCCGAAGGAGATCCACGGACATTTGTTAGCCGTGATTCCATTCTTCGGATATCTCTTCGGCGCAATCGGCCTCTAATACTTCACGCTTTAATAGCTCTTAAGAGCTGAGCGTTACTCTCATCAAAATCTGATTGGGCTTGAGAGTTGCATCGCTGCCCAAATCGATTCGCGTAGAAGCAAACTCGGGAAGTCCCACCTTGCGCAGCTGAATGCTGTATGCCAGCGCACGGACCACGCCTTGGTTTGAGCTTTCGGTCTTAGGATCAAACCCACCGACGATATTTGCGTATAGAACCGTGGTGCTCGGCTGATACTTCTGTTTTGCCAACATTGCTACGTAGTCAGATTGAATTCGTGCAGCATCAAATTTCTCATAAGCAAAGACCAAGCCTTGGCTGAGATTCGTGCCACCGAGTTCGCCAACCTTGATATTGGCGTTACCCGAAAATCCACCACCGAGTACCGGCACGAACGAAATCGTCGCAAGAAACACAACCATCAGCGCCAGGAACGAGTCGGCGAAGAGCCAACCAGCTTGGCTGGTGGCGTCCTCTTCGTGCAGGACTGCACGACCGCGTGGTTTAGCGCGCATTCAAATAATCCCACGCATCGGTGCGTGCGGGCATCTTCTTGGTCGACTTTTCGAGTGACTTAGCAGTCGTCGCCACGTTGTTCGCTGCGTTAGCCAACTTCGTCACCGAATTAGCCAGCGATGCGTTAACGGTCACTGTTGTCATGGTGCGCTTGGTAAATAGGAATTTAGCAATCTGAATCGCGATGCGAACGCGCTCACTTTCGACTTTGTGTTCGGCCTGAGCATGCAGCTCGTTGGATCGGCGACCCATCACCGAGACCGTCAGGGTCAAGGCAATCACGATGGCGATAATGCTGAAGTCCAAAGTCGCTACATTGCCGATACGCCATTCAGATGAAAGCGTGTCGTAGCCGTTCTGCCAAAAATCGAGGAAGTTAACGACCGATGTGCCGTGAATTTTCACGTACTTCGAGAAACCACTGGTTGCGTTGCCGACCGCCAACCAGGTCAGCGCTACCGGAGCGAAGACCAAGACGTTGCGGATAACGGTTAGACGACGTGTCCACTCATGGATGGCGTCAGAGGATTTAACGGCTGGCTGTGGCAAGTACTCCATCGGATCCATCGTCGCCCAGATAGGCAGATCGTTGTTCTCCCGCAGGTCATTGGTGAGACCTGATACGTAGGGATCGTTACTGACGCCGTGGGAGCGACCCCATTCTTCGAGCGAATCCGCGAGAACGAGGTGGTCGGTATTTGCTGATTTACGAGCTCTAGCCATGGCTCAAACTTACTAGAGGTTCTGGAAATCCACTTTGATGCAGCGGTCCATCACGACCGAAATGCCGCGCGCCTCGGCATCGGTGGCGAGAACTGGGTCAGAAATGCCGAGCTGGAGCCAGATGTTCTTGGCCTGCTTGGCGTAGGCAGCTTCAAAAACCTGGGGTAGGTCCGAGCTCTTGCGAAAGACGTCAACGATATCGATATCGACTGGCACATCGGCCAGGGTGGGGTAGACCGGTTTCCCGAAGAGTTCTTTCACGACCGGGTTTACAAAGTAAAGGTCGTAATCGCTGTTATCCAAAAGATACTTGGCGACGCCATAACTTGGTCGATCTGGTTTGTCCGAGACGCCAACGATCGCAATAGTCTTCGCCGCCTCGAGCATCGTTCGAGCTTTCTCCGGAACCATGGCGCTAGCTCTTGGGCTCGAGGATTAACGAAACTGAATTGATGCACCAGCGCTGATCGGTAGGGACGTCATATCCCTCACCTTCAAATACATGGCCCAGGTGTGAACCACAATTAGCGCAACGCACCTCGGTACGAATCCGTGGTGCAAGTGAGCGATCCTCAATCAAGTCGACCGCATCATCAGTGGTAGGGGCGTAGAACGATGGCCAACCGCATCCGGAATGAAACTTTGTTTCGCTGCGGAAGAGTTCGTGATTGCATGCCTTGCAGCGGTAGATACCAACCGTTTCGGTATCGGTGTATTCGCCGGTGAAGGGGCGCTCGGTCGCGGCGTTGCGCAGCACGTCGTACGAGAGCGAATCGAGACGTGCCTGCAGCTCTGTCTCGTTGATCTGGACCGGGTACTGCTTATCGCCTGTGCTCATATCTCAATCCTGCCACACGCACGGGAATACGGCAGCGGCTGCGGGCGTTAACTAGTTGAAAGTTCAACTAGTTTGGGAGTAGGCTAAAAACATGAGCACAGATACCGCGGTCAAGATGCCGGCTCTGTATATCGGACACGGCGCACCACCATTGTTGGACGATCCGATTTGGAGTGGTCAGCTCGCTGGGTGGTCCAAGGATCTGCCCGCACCTAAAGCAATCTTGGTCATCAGCGCTCACTGGGAATCTGCTCCGCTTACCTTGGGGGCAACCGAAACCGTTCCACTGATTTATGACTTCGGTGGCTTTGCGCCCAAGTACTACAACATGCAATACACCGCGCCCGGCGCACCAGAACTCGCTGCTCGCATCAAAGCGATGTTGAACGAGCCAGTCACCGATCAACCACGTCGCGGTCTAGATCATGGCGCATGGGTGCCGTTGATGAAGATGTATCCGGATGCAAATATTCCGGTTCTGCAAATGTCGATTCCGACGCATGACCCAGAGAAGTTATTTGAGCTCGGCAAGAAGCTGGCGCCGCTGCGCGATGAAGGTGTCTTGATTATCGGGAGCGGCTTTATGACCCACGGTCTGCCATTTCTCAAAGAATTTCGGATTGAAGCAACGCCGCCTGGGTGGAGCGTGGAGTTCGATATTTGGGCGAAGGAAGTATTGCAACGTGGTGCTGTTGATGAACTCATGAACTACAAGGCACTCGCACCCGGCATGCCATATGCGCATCCCACGGTCGAACATTTCGCACCAATATTTATTACCCTCGGAGCAGCAACGGTTGCGGATGCCGCACCACAGGTTGCGATTGAGGGATATTGGATGGGTCTAGCAAAGACCTCGTTCCAAGTCGCCTAAGTTCGGGTTGATTAAAGCTTTTTGGCGTAGAAGCGACCGAGGAAATCGGCCTTGAAATCGTAGAAGGTTTTGTTCTCGATTGACTCACGCATTCGATCAACCAGCCGCACGATGTAGCGCTCGTTGTGAATCGTGGCCAAGGTGGATGCCACCATCTCTTTTGCATGAAATAAGTGATTGAGATAGGCCGCGGTGTAATGGGTGCAGGTATAGCAATCGCAATCTGCATCAATCGGTGCGAACTGCGTCCGGTACTTTGAATTTGTCAGGTTGACGCGACCATCGTTGGTAAAGACTGCGCTGGTGCGAGCCTGGCGTGACGGCGCGACGCAGTCGAAGGTATCTGCGCCATTCTCAACGCCGACAAAGAGGTCGTCGGGCTCGCCAATTCCCAGTAAATGTCGTGGTTTGTTGACCGGCAACTCTTCGGTCATCCAGCTGACAATGGTGCCGAGATTCTCTTTATCGAGTGCGCCACCCAGACCAAAGCCATCGAACTGCACGCCGTTCATATCCATTGAGCCAAGATCCTTGGCGCCCTTGCGTCGCAGGTCTTGATACTGCGCGCCTTGCAAGACGCCGAAGAGAGCTTGGTACGGCTTGTTCGCGCGTTCTTTCGTCAAGCGATCGTGTTCGACCAAGCAGCGCTCTGCCCACAGGCGAGTGCGCTCTAGCGACATCTCTTGATAACGACGGGTGTTGTGCAAAGTCGTGCATTCATCGAACGCAAAGATGATGTCCGCGCCCAGCTGGTGTTGAACCTGCATCGAGACCTCGGGGGTGAAGCGGTGCATCGACCCGTCCAAGTGAGATTTAAAGGTCACGCCATCATCATCAACATGTGCCAGGCGTTCTTTGTGGTCGGCGATGACTTCGTCGGAACGAAATGTGGTCTCGTCCATCGCGATAACTTTTTTAAATCCAACGCCGAGCGAAAGAACCTGGAAACCACCGCTGTCAGTAAAGGTGGGACCGCTCCAATTCATGAATGCGCCGAGTCCGCCAGCTTGATCCAAAATAGCTGGGCCTGGTTGAAGATAGAGGTGGTACGCGTTGGCTAGTAGCGCCTGCGCCCCTAAGTCGCCCATGCTTTCGGGCAGAACAGATTTAACCGTTGCTTTTGTTCCGACCGGAATGAAGGCAGGTGTTTTTATCTCGCCATGCGGAGTAGAGATAACGCCAGTACGTCCCTGAACTCCCGCAAATCCATCAAGGGGAGTCGAGACGGAGAAGGAAAAGCTCAGGTTAGGAAAGCTTTCCGGTTACTTCAACCAAGCTGGCGTTGTTGTTGCTGATTGTGAAAGTCAACGCATCGCCAGATTTTCCTGGGCACGAGATTGCCCACTTAATCGTGGATGCAGATCCGGCAGCAAGTGCGGTTTGTGGTGCGCCAGTAAATCCGTTGTCGCCATCCAAAATGTCCGCGCATGCTCCCGCTGGGGTAGTAGCGGTGACAATCATGGAAGCGAGATTGAGCGACGCCTTTGGAGTCACGGCAATTGAAATTGCATCATTGACCTGGCCAGGAAGCTGACCGGATGCGTAGTGACCTGGGGTCATGGGAGCAGGGGATGAGAGCGTGAACGAAGAGCCATCGGTAGTCATAAGAGCTGCGCCGAATGCACCGGATGCCTGTGCCTTAAGAACAGGAGCTTCAACCAGCGCCTTGGAATCCTTCACGACCGGAGCTGATGATCCGCCGCACGCAGAAAGGGTAAGGACAAGCCCAACAGAACCAATTGCGGCAAACGCCTTCTTCTTTGCTGACATATCCCGTACTCCTTGATTTGTCTTCGGTTCATTCGCTTCCCGTATGAACTCCATGTGTGCCATTATAGGCTTTTACTACCCACTAGTACCTTTTGAAAGCGCCTTTCAGAAATGGGACTAGTACCTTTCGAAAGGACCCGCCGTGGCAATCGCAGCTCGCCCAAAGCGAAGCACCATCAGTCGCAGCAAGCAACGCGCCTCGGCCCAAGGTGGAAAGGTCGTAGTAACTGGCCGCAGCCCACGTGAGATTGCCTGGGCGCGCTTCAAGCGCAACCGCATTGGCGTATTTGCTGCCATTGTCAGCATCATCGTTCTCGTGCTTTCACTCGGCGCACCGCTTTTTGCTCGCCTCTTTGGCGTCAATCCCAACACTCTTAATCTCAACCATCTTGATGTCTCGGGAATTCCTACGCAGGCACATGGCGGAATTAGCTTGAGCCATCCCTTTGGCCTTATTCCAGGTACTGGTCGCGATCTCTTGGCGCAGTTGCTTTACGGTTCACGCATCTCATTTATGGTGGCAATTCTCAGCACTGGCTTAACGCTTTTTATTGGCTTGATGCTGGGAATCATGGGCGGCTATTTCCGCGGCCGAGTTGATTCCACCATTGGTCGCGTCACTGACTTCTTGCTTTCGTTCCCATCGTTCTTCATGATCGTTGCGCTCTCCGAGCCGATGGTGAAGCGAATTGAAAAGACCGGCGTTGCCCAAGGCAATGGCGCTCGCGTGATCTTCTTGGTCATATTCCTTTCATTCTTTGGTTGGCCTTATTTCTCACGCATCATTCGCTCGCAAACTTTGTCATTGCGCGAACGCGACTTTGTTACCGCGGCCCAAGCGATGGGCGCTTCAAGCAGCCGCATTATTTTCAAGGAGCTACTACCTAGCCTCTGGGCGCCGGTCATTGTTTTCGTCTCGCTCTCATTGCCGGGGTATTTGGCGGCCGAGTCGGTCTACTCATTCTTGGGTCTGGGAATCCAGCCACCTGCGTCGACTTGGGGAATCTTGCTCTCAAACTCAACCCGCTTCGTAACGGTCTTCCCACAATTCTTCTTAATCGCTGCTGGCTCGCTGGTTTTGGTCGTTTTGGCCTTCAACTTGGCAGGCGATGCGCTTCGCGATGCATTGGATCCACGGACCGAGCGCTAACGATTCGCAGCTGCAATCGGCCTTAACGGCCGCCGCGAAAATGTAACAAAACGATAACAATTACGGTCTTCTCAATACTTGTTACCCATGGTTAACTTATGTCACTTGATTCGCCTCTCTCCGGCTCTGGTTGGAGGGGACGATGAACCCTCTTGGTGCACACCCTCGTGTACTAAACGAAAGGAGCAATCTATGAGCAGATTTACTGCTCGACATCGCTCAGTTGCAGTTGCTGCGGCTGTTCTCTTGTCTGCATCAACAGTCATGGTTTACGGAGCTGCCGCATCTAACGCAGCGACCGCAACACCAAAGACTGGTGGAATCATCAACTTCTTGACGCACCAAACACGTCTTGATGCGA